>CAUVKE010000092.1:0-5646 GCA_963552415.1 uncultured Treponema sp. | reverse complement strand
GCACAGCCGAATGGTGCGGTGGTAAATATAAACGGTGAGAACACCAGAACAAAAAGGTTTGCATTTGCCGCAAACGGAGAGGAAAAAAGTATCCCTGTTACCGTTACGTATCAAGGCAGTGTTAAAAGCTATACGGTAAAGATCCGTTATTATAGGGGGGCAATAAAAACACTGACTGTTACTGGTGACGACAATAAAAAAGTACCGGTTAGTTCTTCCGGCGCAACTTCTTATGTGGCGACTGTCGGGACAACAAAAGCAAAGGTTGCTATTGAAACCTTTGAGCCGGCTGACACGGTAAAAATTGAAGGTGAAGAAACAAGCACAAAGGAGGTGGAATTCACCGCCGGTGAGACGAAGAAAAACATCCAAGTAGTTGTTACGCATAACGGAAAAGACGAAGCGTATACGCTAAAACTGTATTACAGCGATCCCAAGCTTACGCCGAAAGATCCGATACTGACAAGTCTTGTTATAAAAAATGCGGCCGATAACAAGGTTCTTGCATTATCCCCTGAATTTCAGAGGTATAACACTTCGTATACAGTAAATGTGCCATCTAGTGTTGCGAAAGTAAAAGTAGAGGCAGGCGCCGAAAGTGGTATTGATGTTGAAGTTGTAGGCGGCTCTGAAAAAGACTTGGTTGACGGAAGTAATGTTATAACCGTAAAAGCGACACAAGTAGGCAATCATCTCAATATATTTACATACGAGGTAGATGTGCGGAAAGCTATACCGGGCGCTTCTTCAGAAGCTTCTATTAAGGCGCTTACCTTTGAAAGTAAATATTATGGTATATCTAAGAAGTGGATAACAGATCCTGAACCGTTTAGCAAAACAACGTATACCTATACGTGTAAAATGGATAGCAAATGTGACGAATTTTTCATAAAGGCGACCCCTGAGGATTCGGGTGCAACTATGAAGGTAAAAGTAAACGACGGAACTCCCGTTGCCTTAACTGCAGATACGGAATGGAAACATACGCCTTTAAAGAAGGGGTTGAACACCTTTGTTATTACGGTTACCGCCGCGGATGCTGCTGCTACCAAAACATATACTATAAATGCAGAGCACGCTAAAGGAAGTTATGTACTTAAAACCTTTAGCGGCACCGGCTTAAATGATTTTTACAAAGGACGTTTTGAAGAATATAAAAAGTCCGGAACATTCGGTGAAAAAAGATTTGAGGCAACGGTAGATAAAACAGCTACCAACACAATCATAACGGCAGAACCGGAGTTCCCTGACACTACTGAAATGAAAATAACAATAAACGGTAAATGGATAAAAAAATACGGCAAGCTAGAACTAGAACCTCCGCCTGTGCCATTTACCAGTCCGTATACCCTTGATTTAACGCAGGAATATCCTTCTCAGCCCGGATATGTGAGGGTAGATATAATGCTTACATCTTCTGCTGCTGGGGTTGCGAGCGATGATACGTATATTTTATGGATAAAAAAAGTAGACACAGCAACAGGCGAAAGTGAAAACTCGCTTTCAAAATTGGATGTTTCGTACTACGGAGGAGATTATAACTACCATGCGATAAAATTGGATCAAACATTTGCGCCCGAAACCACACATTACACGCTTACGGTACCGCACGGTGTTCAAGAAATCAAAGTAGATGCAGAGCCGAAAAGCAAAAAATCTTTTATTGACGGCTGGGGAGGTAAAACCGATCTGTTTTACAGTCCGTTTAGTACTGTAACAATTCCGGTCGTTGCGGAAAACGGAACGAGAAGAGAATATACTATTACGATTACGGAACGCCCTGCAACAACTATACACATCGACAGTATTCCTGCAGGTACCGTTATAAACGCAGGGGAGAGTTGCAAAGTAACCGGTACGTTTAGCTGTCCCGATAACTCTGTGAGTGAGATATGGGTAGGTTCATCCGGCTTACCGATTCAACAAGACCTCGGCGGCAAATGGGTAAAAGCGAAAATAATCGGTTCTACGTTCGAAGCCGATTTAACTTCACTGGGCGAACTTCCGAACGGGTTAAGCGATATAAAAGCGGGAGCTTTCGATTCGCTTGGCAGAACTATCGCTGTTACCCGTGTGCCGATTACCATTACCGGAAGCTCCGTTACTGCGGCGCCCCTTATTGTAACGATACAACCGCCGCCTGCTTCCGTATCATCAAACACGGCGATGAGTATTGTAGTTCTCGATGAAGACTTGTGGCAACAAAATGAAAATATCATTTTTGCAAGTAAAGTGTTAGATTCTATCGGGACTATGAGCTTCCCGTTAAAGATCCCGATGGGTTCCATTAAAGCCGGAAGAAAATGCAGAGTGGAAGTATACATATACGAAAAAGGGAGCGGACAGAGAAAAGACTCCTTGAAGTATTACGGCGTAGAAAAAAAGAACATAGAGGCAGGAGAAACCAACACTTGCAGCGTTGACTTAAAGTACGCACAGTAAAAAATAAGTACGGCGGCATGGGGATGTCTCAAAAGCTGATTGCTTTTCGGCATCCTTTGCCCCCTTTGTTAAGTAAAACTACACACAAGGGTATCTTTAAAAGCTAGCGCCCAGAAATGGGGCAGTCCCGAAAGTAACTAACTTTCGAGACTGCCTCGGTTCCTATCAAATTTATAGATTATTTTATAGTTGTTTACAATGAAAAAGTATATTCGATGTCGGAACTGTTCGTAGCGGTAACGCTCAGGGTTTTGTACGTACCGGCATCGTTAACACCTATTTCGTACTCAAGCCCGGTGCGTAAACCGTAAAACCGAACGGCGCCGTGCGTTTCATCCGTAAGGCCGACGGCTGCACAAATACCGGTTGCCTTTTCATACAGCCATACCGGCATTTTTTTCTGTACAGCTCCTGCTTTCTTCACGGTTATTTTTACGGCTTTTTCACTGTATACGCTTCCTTCGGTAGGAATACCGGATCCGGTTTGAACCGCCTCCGCTGCTTTTAACACGTTTACCCGTCCGTATCCGTACCATTTCGAAAAACCGCGTGAATCGTATTGCCCGTAGGGGGAACCTTGATCTATTTTATCGGCGGTGTTTTCTAAGATTGTCTTTAATTGGTATCCGCTTAAGTTCGGATTAATCGACAAAAGGTAGGCAATTACTCCCGTTATGAACGGTGTTGCCATCGACGTTCCGCTCAACCACAAATAACTTTGTTTTACCTGAGGAGCAATAGGGTTCGACCAGCTTGAACCGCCGTTACCGCAGCTGTAAATGCTTTCGCCGGGGGCACATACGCTCATCCAAGTTCCGCCGTTGCTGAAAGCAGCTCTTGTATCGTGCATAGTCGTAGCGCCTACCGCTAAAATCCCTTGCAATGCCGCGGGGTATGAAGCAACCGTTTTTCCGTTATTTCCCATGGCGATAACGGGTAATACACCCGCAGCCAATGCTTTATTCATCATTTCCACCTCGTATGGGTGTACTGCATAGCCGCCGAGCGATAAATTAACCGGGACTGTCTTTTGTGTCAGTTTTTGCGAATTTTTACTTGAGGGGGTAATCCTGCAAAAACGGCAGAATTGCGTGCGTCCGGTTCTTTTCGCAGCTCCGTGATAATTGTAGCAAGGTCACCGAGACATGAATATACCGAATAAGAAGAGCCTCCCTTTTTACCGAGTCCTCGATAGGTAATCAATTTTGTGTTTGCATGGGAAACACCGCAAATGCCTTTGCCGTTATTTCCTACTGCTGCAATCGTTCCTGCACAGTGTGTGCCGTGCCCATGATCATCCCAATTCTCAGTACGGGGCACGGGCTGGAGCGGGTTATATTCGTCGGCGGTGCCGCGATGCAAAGATGATTTTGCATAAAAAATAATGGATTGGTTTGTCTTATCATAAAAATCTTCATGTAAACTGTTCACACCGCTGTCGATAATGGCTGCAAGTACCGGCTGTACCGCATCGTGCGCATCATAGCGCTTAAATGCTTCAAGAGCGCTGGTTGCAGTTAATCCCCAATCTACAAGGTCTGCTTTCGGATCATCAAATAAGTTTCCGTCTTGCGTACCGAAAGGGGTAATCGCACCGGTTTTAGGTTGCCGAAAAGGAGGCCTGTTACCGGCAGAAGCATCCTCTATTGCCGCCGGAGCATCGTAGTGATAGTCGGGCTGCGCATACAGCACTCCGCCCAAATTGCGCACTGCCGTACGGAACTGCACAGCGTCTTGTTCGGTTTTTACCAGAAAATAGGTGTACCCATCGTGTAAATCAAGACGAGATACAACGGAAGCGTTTAATGCGCTAAAGCCGTCAGCCGAAAAGCCGAAGGCTGTTTTAACGATTGAATATCCTTCATGTACCATATCATCTGCAGTGTGCCCCTCTTGTTGGGCAGCGAGCCATTCGGATCCAAACGTTGTATTGGACCCGGCTGTAGCGCCGCTTTGGGTATTGCCGGTTTCAGTCGATCCTGCAGCCGGTTCGACGAAACCGATTTTGCAGCTTGTAAGCAGTAGTGCACATACTGCCGGTAAACATATCGGTATACACCATATCATATAACTGTATTTTTTTTGTTTCATTATAAGCCTCATAATCTCTCTATTCGTCGGTTACTTTAAAATAACACTGTCCATTTAAACTACCTGCATAGCGAAGGCCGTTTGCAAAACTGTCACTTGAACTGAGCCGTTCCGTCGGAGGTGGTATTATATTGCCGTTCGCATCTTTACTCGGCCACAGGGCTGTAAACACGGCAGGTTCGTCATCATAAGGAGACTTAGCATCTTTTCCCCAATCAAAAATATCCCAAGCATACGTAACCCCTGATTGAAAAGTGTTGTTTTTAAATGTCGGATGGTTAAACGCTTTGTTATTTAAATATGCCGGTTTTATTGTTACCGTGCCGTTTGCATAAGAAATAAAATCATCTTCTACGGCGCCTGCCGGAATCTTCCCTCGCTTCTGTAATTCTTTAAAGGAGTATTCTTTCGGATTACCCGACATGGTATATTGCAGTCGAAGCCTATTTCCGGCGGATTCTTTCAGGTATACGCTTATTTTTCCGGCAAACACTACATTCTGATCCGATGTTTTTTCAGTAATAAGCAATCCGAACGTAAAAAAATCGGCCAATCGGTTATCCCATATCGCAGGATTGGTTATTCTGAAGGAAAAGCTGAGGTTGTTCAGTTCCGACTTTTTTACTTTGCCGTTATCCGCTGGGTTTTCCAGATAAATGGTGTTTGCCGGCAAAAGGCAAGCGGTTGCCGTAGGCGAATCAAGGTGTTGGCGGCTATCGACAAACGGGGCAACTTTATATTCATACGTGACCCCTTCTTCGAGTGCAGGGTCGGTATCGTAACCGAGATGTGTCCCCTTGTATGAGTAAAGACCCGGCGGCGGGTTCTGATCGCCGGTATAGTCTGCGGCATATTGCATACGCCCTATGTAAGTCCATTCGGATTGTCCTTGTATTCGCCGGTACATATTAAAACCACGTATCGGCAAATCTTGAGATGCGGTATCTTTAATTTGAAAGTACAGTAGTACCTCATACGTATTGCTCTCTCCGTTGTGCGGTGTAATGCCGAACGGACGTATTTTCGATTGTTCCGGTAGGTTGAAAAGCTTTAATGAATGAGGAAAGCGGCGCATTTCAACCCGAAATTCTTGAATTCGTGCTCCCACCATAG
>CAUVKE010000091.1:0-5694 GCA_963552415.1 uncultured Treponema sp. | reverse complement strand
GCCGGTTTAGAAACGGCAGGCTTAGGCGGCGCTTTTGCAGCAGCCTTTTTAGTATCTTTCTTATCGGGAATATACGACCGCAACTTTGTTACCGTTTCAGACACATCTTGGCTATATACCTCACCATTAGATCTTGCCGCAAGCATATCCTTGATTATATCCAAAGAATGCAACAAAAGATCAATGGTTTCCTCTGTAACTGTAACTTGATTCGACCGGATAGCATCAAGCAGATCTTCTACGGCATGAGTGAAACCGGACAATTCACTCATTTCAACGGTCGCAGAACCGCCCTTTAAAGTATGAGCCGCTCGAAAAATTTCATCAATAGCTTCCTTGTTGGTCGGATCCTGTTCGATAACAAGGATATTACTTTCCAACTGCTCTACCTGCTGTTCCGCTTCACTAAAAAAGTCTTTCAATAACTCTTCATTATTGATATCCAGATAATCACTCATATCAATAATTCTAATTGCTTTTCAAGATTAGTCAAGGTCTCGCATACGAATTTTATTGTAATTATTGCCGACCCTTAAATAAGACTGATAAAACACAAAGCTGAAAAAAGGGGTGGGGAGTATAAAAGCGTACCGATCAACAGATTTTAACCGATACACTTTTATCATGATACTTTTTACTTTAAAAACTTACAGTATTTTTCGCGGTATTCTTTAACTTCCGCAACGATGGCAGGAACATCAAGAACCATCTCCATCATACTGATTTGTTCTTCATAGACCTTAGGATCCATTTGATTTTTGATTTCCGGTTCAACCACATGATAACACAAAAGTCCCAACGAGACTCCTGCCAAAGGACCGGCAAAAGTAGGATCACCGTTTGTAACGGTTTCACAGGCAAGGCCTGAAGATTCAGCTTCGGCGCCGCCGAGAAGCACCACCGTGTTCTCACAGCCGTACTTTTCAGCTAAATCTTTAACCCGCTTTTGGTTTTCCAAGTCCATTGCGCCTGCACTTGTTCAGACGAAGCATTCGGTTGCCGCATAAACAACTTCAGCGCCCGCCGACTCAGCACAAAGCTTTATGGCCTCCCCGGGAATGCCATCGCGGTCACCGATGATAATGACCTTTTTTCCTTTTAATTCCATAGCATACCCTCCAAGGAAATTAGACCTGTTCGACAATTGTGTTTTCGAACAGGTTTATTATAAAAATCTCTAAAAAGCCAATTAGATTTTTAAAGATTTCCCTCTATCAGGGGATACATCCCCCTGTATTTCACAATCACTACCCCTCAGCACAGAGCATCGGGGAATAAACCAGGTGCAAAACTACCATGTCCAAAATGTTTACAGATATTTTTGAAGTGTATCTTCAATCTGCTTGGCGTTAAGACCTTCGCCGGTTAGATGCTCCTTCTTTTCGCCGTCAACATAGATAAGGATTGAAGGCAGACCAAGTACCTGCTCTTTCATTGCAACTCTACGTCCGAGACCGATATCGAATGAGCAGAACTTTACCTTTCCTGTATAGCGCTCTGCCATTGCATGAACATCAGGCATTAACTGTCTGCACGGCACACAAGACTGAGACCAGAAATCAACCAACGTAACGCCTTTTGAGCCGTGCACTTCCTGTTCAAATGAATCTTTTGTTAATTCAACCATCTTTAGGCCTCCTATACGCCGCCGCTCAATTTAACGTTGACAAGCGGGGGTTTACATTATTTTGAAAGTTTCTGACGCGCTTTTATATCGTCGATGTAATTACCTGCCCAAATACCTGCCAACGCCCCATCAGCCGCCGCTGTAACCACCTGACGGGATTCTTTTCGGATAACATCGCCGGCGGCATAAATTCCCGGCATATTAGTCTCCATTCGGCCGTTTGTAATAATATATCCCGCCTCATCAAGTTTTACCAAATCTTTTACCAGTTCCGTTTCGGGGTCATGCCCTATAAATATGAATAGCCCCTCAGTTGTAAAATCGGAAATTTCTCCGGTTTTCGTATCCCGAAGTTTCAAGTGAGACACAAGTCCATCGCCGCATACTTCATCTACGACGGCATTCCACTTAAAGGCCATCCTAGGATTGGCAAATGCTTTTTCCTGAATAGATTTAGCGGCTCGCAACTCATCACGGCGGTGAATAATAGTTACTTTATCGGCAAACTTTGTCAAATACATCGCCTCTTCAACAGCTGAATCTCCGCCGCCGACAACGGCAATTTCACATTCTTCAAAGAAAGCTCCGTCGCACGTAGCGCAGTAGGAAACACCCTTTCCGCTGAATTCCTTTTCCCCTTTACACCCAAGAGTACGAGCGCCCGCTCCCGTTGCAATCAAAACGGCAAACCCCTCATAGTCGGTACCGTTTGTTCCATGCACGATATAATGAAGATCGTCGCTGCTTTTTTCAAGCTTTTCAGCGCCTGTATTTACAAAAAAAACGCCGAACTTCTCGGCATGTTTATGGAAAGCTTCACTCAGAGACGGCCCTGTTGCCTCCGGAAAGCCAGGATAATTTTCAATTTCTTCGGTAATATAACATTGACCGCCTGTATTTCGTTTTTGTTCCAAAACAACGGTTTTTAATTTTGAACGAGCGGCATAAATCCCAGCCGCCATTCCTGCAGGCCCGCCGCCGACAATTATCAAATCATACTTTTCGCTCATTGGTTCCCTCATAATCGCGGTAATTTATCATAAAAAATATATTTTGGCTAGGGAAGCGCTGATTAAAGCACGGAGCGCATTTAATCAGCGCTTCCCTTGTTTCTCATAAGTCTTTAATTACCTATAATATATAGACTTATTACGAAACAAGAAATTTTAATGTTAGCACGGGGGTGTTCAAGCAAAGTTACCCAAGCAAAGTTAATTCCGCACGTTTAGATGCCGCACGATAAGATGCCGCACGTTAGATTGACAGAATTGAAAATTCAAGGCAAAATATCGGTTCATAATGTTAGTAAGGTATACTCGAAATAGTACAGATAAAAAGCTATCAAAAGCGCTTATATATACGGCAACGGAACACTCCATCGATCCTTGTAAGGTGGACAGCGAGGCAATACGCATCATCAACGGGCTGCACAATGCCGGTTATGAGACTTACATTGTCGGCGGCGCTGTCAGGGATTTGCTGATCGGAAAAACACCGAAAGACTTCGATATTGCGACCTCAGCAAAACCTGCCCGTATCCGTAAGATTTTTAAAAATTCTCGGCTCATCGGAAAACGATTCCGATTGGTGCATGTTTTTTACGGTTCTAAAATATATGAAGTTTCTACCTTTCGTTCGGTGGAGGAAGGTTCCGTCGGCAATACCTTCGGCACCATCGACGAAGATGTACGGCGCCGAGACTTCACTTTAAATGCGCTCTACTATGATCCGATAAAAAACATTATTGTTGATTATGTCGGCGGCGTGGAAGATATCCGCAAAAAGCGATTGCGCCCGATTATCAATCTTTCGCATATTTTTGCAGAAGATCCGGTGCGGATGATCCGCGCCGTCAAATACGCAACTATTACCGGCGCCGCAATCCCGCTGCTGCTCCGTTGCCGCATTCATCGCGATGCACCGCTTATCGAATATACATCCCACTCCCGTTTAACCGAAGAAATCGGTAAAATACTGATGAGCGGCCACGCGGCAGAAATTTTTAAAATGCTGCTGCATTACCGGATATTTCTCTATTTACAGCCTTCGGCATTTTCGTTTATCGAAGATTCGCCTCATTTTTCCGAACACTATTTCGCGAGCATGAAAGAGCTTGACGGACTGATCGCAGAACACAAGATTCAGCGGCAGGGACAGGCGTTGACATACCTCATCCGTGATTTTTTACAACTGATTACCGATTGGAAAGAAGAACCGCGAGCAGTTTATAAGGCGATATATGCCGAATGCCGCCATTTTATACTGCCGATGAATCCGCAGCGGACAGAGCTTGAATATGCAGTAAAATACTGTCTCAGAAAAGGCGGCTTGGACATACGGCTTACCGGTACCGCAAAAGCAAAAGAAGCCCCGAAACGCCGCCCGCGAGGCGCTATACGGCAAAACACCACCGCAAAGCAGAAAGGAATATCTCAAAAACCGATTACTTTTTCGCCATCCTCAGCATAGTTCCAAACTCGTATTTCCTCCTACTAGACCTATTCGATAACTGCGTTTTCGAATAGGTCGACGAGTTCTAAATCGCACAAATAGCACGATTTAGAACATCGCATTTCAAGGTACCTGTTCAGAAACGGAAGTTTCCGAACAGGTTTACTGAATCAAAGCGGTAGTCAGCCACGGAATATAGGTAACCAGCAACAAAATAATACTTTGAATACCGAGAAAGGAGAGAATATTCTTTACTATTTTGATAACCGGCTTATTGAACGTATAACTCGCAATAAACAAGTCCATTCCAATCGGCGGCGTTAAAAAACCGAGCGCGAGATTCATAAGGAAAATAACGCTGGTATGTATGGGATGAATACCGAAGGATTCGGCAATCGGCATAATAAGCGGCGACACCACCAAAATTGCGGAGTATAAATCCATAATACAACCGACAAAAATAAGCAACACATTCAACAGCAGCAAAAATACATATTTTGAATGTATATACGTCTGCACGATGTCCGTCAAAATCGCCGGCACATTCGCATCGATTAAATAATAGGCTAACCCCTTTGCTGCACCGATGATAATAAGAACTCCGCCTGCAACCGGAATACTTTTCAATATAAAGACAGCAGCCGTTTTCCATGAAAAATCACGGCGGATAATAACTTCCAATACGCAAGTATAAAGTACGGTAAAAGCGGCAGTTTGAAGGAGTGAGAAAAGCCCTGAAAAATAAAGGATGATAATAAAAGCCGGCAGTAACAGCTCAAAAAAACTACCGAAGAACGCCGTTTTCAGTATAGCCCAAGAAAACGGCACACGGGTTTTCGAACGATCCCGTATTACGCCGATAACGATCATCGACAGCGTAAGCAAGAGTCCCGGAAGGATCGCACCCTTAAATACGTCAAAGATATCAATGGTCATAATATTGGTTACACCGAATATGATAATTGCCATACTGGGCGGAAAAAGGATACCAAGCGAGCCGGAGGCGGTAATCAGCGATTCGGCATGATCTTTCGAATAGCCGTTTCCGGTTAAAATAAGGCTGATAAGCGGCCCGAGCGCTAAAATGGTAACACCCGAAGCGCCGGTAAAGGTCGTAAAAAAGGTGAGTACGAGTACGGAAGCAATAACTACTCCGCCTCTAATCCAACCGACACTGCTGCGGACAAGTTCCATTAACCGCTTACCGGCGCTACCTTCCGCAAGCAAACAGCCTGCAATGGTAAAAAGCGGAATCGCCGCGATGCTCGTATCCGTTAAAATGTGATACATTTCCAGCGGAATCACATCGACATATCCGCCTCCTTGACTGAATGCCGTATACGTAATTCCGAGCAATACGATAAAAAGCGGTAATCCGAAAAGAGCCGCGGCAATCAGTATCAAGATGAGCGGCACCATCAACGGAGCGCTCAAAGACTGCCAAAATGAGGCACACGTTGTAAAAAACGAAATATCCTTCCCTAAGAACGTATAAAAAATAACGGCAATCGAACCGCAGCTGATAAACAAACCGCCGAGAAGTCCTACTAAAGAGGATACAAGCAAGCCGCGCTTTTTAAAACATAAAAAGAGCTGGGCAAAAAACATCAACGGCA
>CAUVKE010000090.1:0-5703 GCA_963552415.1 uncultured Treponema sp. | reverse complement strand
GCCTGCATCACCCGAAAGCAAAAACCCGACATGCAGCCGCACATTGGCAACACTGTCTGCAAGCGCCTGTTCATTTTCGGAAACTTGCGGGGTAATAATCGGGTAGAGGCGCCGGTAAAAATAATCTTTCAAAAAACGCCGCTCTGATTCGGAACATTCTTCCGGCTTGCAATAGGCAAACCCATGCGCTTTTAGCTGAGGCAGAATTTCGGTATTTAATACCGCCTCTTGAATGTCAAACAAGACACGCGTTTTTTGCACGATGGCTTCTAACAGCGTTTCTACCGGCCAATCGTCAGCATCGGCAGGAGGATGCCCGCTTTTATAAAATTCTTGCAAGCCGGCAACCCGCACCATAAAAAACTCATCAAAATTTGAAGATACAATACCGATAAATTTGAGCCGCTCTAAAAGCGGTACCGAGGAAGAGCACGCTTCCGCCAATACCCGCTCGTTAAAATCGATCCATGAAAGTTCCCTATTAAGATAGTCCATCATAGTGAAGCTCTCGCGAAACCTTGCAGGCAGCTCCGCTTACAGTTTATCGATGAGCATCGAACACTTACCGGAGGGTATCGGCAGCGTTTTCTTTTTTTGTCCGAGGATATTGATGGTAAAGTAATAGAGCTTTTCGCTTTCCATGTGGATTTCCCAGCCCCGCTGCGTTTTTGACGACAGGATGGTAACGAGGTTTCGTTTCAGGCTCAAGTTTTCGATTCCCATTACCTCAAGATTCGGGATAATCCAATCGACGGTTTTTCGCGGGAAACTGATGGAAAGCCCGATCACATTTTCAATCATCAATGTGATGGTCGAGAGCGCTGCCGAAAAAAGATATTGCTTGCGCGGGAAATTTTCATGGTCAGGCCATTGCGCGGGGCCTTCTTTTTGCGGCAAATACGCTTCCCACAACGCGCCTTTTTTGCTGTTGCCGTCGGGAGCAAGGCCGTCAAGCACATAGTAGATATGGCGGATAGCGCATTCCCGCGCAAGTTCCCACCGCTCATATTTTTCCAAACCCTTAATGACTATAAAGTTCAAATGCGGGAATACACTACCCAACGCCCCCATACCGCGTTCATTATACGCAGAGTCATCAAGCGACAAACTGGGAATAGGATGGTCGGAACCGAAGGTTTCGGGATTGAGCAAGTGTGCGGAAAGCTGTTCGGCCTTGTCCTCATTGGGGATTTCGGCAAGCAGCGGCCAAAAACCGGCGATTGTCTTTTGCGGCAATTTTTGTTCATCCGCATCGATATCGTGATAAAAACCCGTTTCGGCATTCCACATAAGGGCATTGATACGGGTTTTCAGCGTAAAATAAACCCGCTTATACTGAAAACTCAATTCCTTGTCGTTAAGGATATCCCCCAACACCGACATATACAGCGCGTTAACCGCGACCGCCGCATTAAAGTCTACCAGATAGGCAGCTTTCTTGCGCGGTGTATTGTACATTTCTACGGCTGCGAGCGGGACGGTATACAATCCGTTCGGCTGTTTAAACGAAGTATCCAGCCACTTCATATAGCGGGTTAGTACCGGCATGACATCCTTCACCCGTTTTTTATTTGCCGTCTTGTGGAACATATTATATTCCGCCCATGCAAAAAGCGGCATACCGACACCTTCGGGATTATCGCTCGAAAACACCGGCTCACCGGTTTCTACATTATACTGAGATCGAATCGCCCCCGATTCTTCCTGATGTGCATAGAAAAAATCCAATCCCTGATTCGCACTATAGTTTCGGTTTGAATAGACAAAAAAGAACGATGAAAAGATGGTTTCATACTGATTTAAAAACCATCCGTTGTTATCGGGATACAGAAAGAAACTTTCAGTTGTTCCTTTTTCGGTCTTTATATTGAATAAAAAATCCTGAATAAACGACCACGTTCTATCATAAATATCAACAAAATCCTGATCATAAAAATGAACTTTTGGAAAATCGCGTTTGTTCACCTTTGCTCCTCAACAATCCGCCGCTTTTATCCGTACCGTTTTTCCACAGTTTTAACTGTAACCGTTTAAAGAGTGTCGTCCTGTTAAACACTGAGAAAAACGTAAAATAATTCAGCGAATCTTTCGCGTATATAGTATATCATATTTTTACGCATAGTTGTATAATTTTTTCTGTTTTTTGTATATTCTGATAAGAATCTCTAAAACCTATTGATTTTTTTAGAGATGCGCTGATATCATTTCTGTGTTGCAGGAGGAACGCTTGTACCAATCGTTTGTTTTTCTTGAAATCCGTGTTTTAATGTTATCGGATGAGAAAGCGTTTTGTTCCTGCAAAGCAGGCTCCGCAGCCGGAAGCTGTCCTATTTGTACACGCACACCGGGATATCCGCTGCTTTTAACAGAACATATTGCCCGCGATGCGTACCGGCTCGCTCAAAGCCTCGGCTGTACGCTTATCCCAAAAGCTCAATATGAATACCCTTCGGGTATGCCCGCCCTTCCGCCCGAATATCAGCTCTGCGGCGCTTCGGTAAAAATTGCGGAAAAAGGCGTGCTCGATATCGAATTTCACAAACACAAAAAGCAAATTGATATTTTGGAAATACGCATCGAAGAAGATGCGGGCCGCCTTATGCACGCCGACGGCAAGGCTTTTATGGATTACAGCTCTGCGGGAATGCCGAGCATCAGGATACGCACCGGTAACAATCTTGAATTAGGTGAAGAAGCGGAGATGTTTTTAACCGAACTGAATAACCGGCTGCGGTACATCGGACTCCTCACCGATTCCGACAGCAGTCATAAAATCCGCTGCAATGCCTACGTTGCTTCTACCGAATTTCCCAATCCGCCGCAGCACTATGTAAAACTGCGGAATCTGAACTCTTTTAACTTTGTACGAAAGGCGGTAAACGAAGATTTACGGCGGCAGGAAGATATGCTCAAACAGGGAAAGGAGCCGATTTCGGAAAGCCGGTTGTGGAATGCCCGCATGGAGCGTACCGAACCGTATAAAACGCGGGATTTTATCGATTATGTTAAAACGAGACCGGCAAAAGAGCTGCACTTTTACACCGCGCCGGATACGCTGTTGCAAGAAGTATTGCAAACTGCTCCGGAAAATCAACAATCGCGAAAGCTGCGCTATATTCAATCCTTCGGCCTATCCATCCCAATTGCACGGGCACTGTGTACCGAGGCGCGGCTTGCGGATTTTTTTGAAGCGGTGCTGCAATTCGGAATTGAGCCGAAAATCGCCGCAAACGGGATTCTGGAAGATATTCTCCCACTGCTGAAGCGCGCCGGTAAAACAATCGGCGCCTTTGTTTTGCAGCCTGAATACGTTGCCCGTATTTTGCGGCTTGCGCAGGAGGGAACAATTAACCATCCGATTGCCCGCACCCTGCTGCAAAAGATTATCATCGACGGCGCTGACCCCGCAGCCCTGCTTGCTCAAGATGAATGGATAAAAATATCCGACGAAACAACACTACGGACACTCGTTCAAGAACTGATTGCCAAACATCCGAAAGAGGCGGAACTGCTCAAAACCGGTTCGATGAAATACCTCGAAATCTTGTGCGGGCAGGTGATGAAGCGGACAAAAGGATTTGCCGACCAACAGTTGGTAAAGCAACTCATTAAAGAAGAATTGAATATCCGCATTATCTATGTACTTTCGATGGGCGGCGCAATTTCGGCTACCATACAAAACGGACAGGTGAAAGCGGGAAGTACCAAAATTCTGTCCGAGCTATTGGATACCGATATTGCCAAACGGCATATCCGCATTGAGCCGAGTATTTCCGACGGGCTTTTCAGCGAAGAGCTGGAGCCTGCGGATTGGGCGCGGCTTATCCACGCAATCTGTGAAAAAATCGCTTCGGGGACGGCCAACGGTATTGTGATAACGCACGGAACCGACACGCTTGTCTATACCGCGCCGCTGATATACTGGCTTTTTGCCGACACTCCGGTCTCCATCGTATTGACTGCCTCCGGTACCGCCCCTTCGGAATCGGAGGAAGCGCGGCGCAACTTTAACGCGGCAATCAAACTCGCTTGGGAAAAGGAGAGCGGCGTCTATGTTTCTTTTAACGGCAAAGTGCTTTCGCCGCTCAATCTCAAGTTCGTCGATTCAGGCGATATCGGCTTTGTAAACTGGAATATGCAAACGCCGCTCTTTCGTGGAGAAGGGCTGCTTTCGGATTATGAGGAAAGCGACAGCCTTGTTTTTGAAAGCCTCTTGAGCGAAGCTGCCGACAATATGTTTTTGATAAAAACCTATCCCGGTATTCGGAGCGATCGTCTTATTTCATTACAAAAAGATATACGCACGTTCTTTTTAGAGCTGTACGAAAACGGTACGGCCAATATGAAGGACAGCTCATATTCTTTAAAAGAGTTTCTGAAACGCGGTAAAAAACGGCAATGCAGGTTTTACTGTACTTCTCAACAGGAAGAAGCTATCGATTTCTCCACCTATGCCAGCGCGCGGGACTTGTGGAAAGAAGGCGCCGTACCGATGGGAATGCTCACAACCGAAACAGCCATTGCACTGTACTATGCAGCCTCCCTCGTATGCGACAGTCAGGAGGAGCTTGATCGCATTATGGAAACGGCAGCGCTCTTAAACGAAAAATAAAAAGGAAAATTACGTGAAGCAACTGATTATCACCAACAACCCTCAAATTGCAGAATATATCGAACGCAACCACGGAGATTCGAATAACAGTACCGAAGCCAAGGATATTAAATTGATCTTCTGTGCCACCCGTGAGGAGCTGTATATACAAGTACGCGACCATATCCATCGGAATTGGAAGCTACAAAATCATGCAATGTACGGAAACATCCAACTGCACAAGCAGCCGTATCGCAGTATGGTGTTAACGGAAGGGACGGAGCTGGACACCCGATCGTTACAGCTGTGGGAGCAAGCGATGGAACGGGTGCAACGTAATAATCCGCCGAGTTATTCGGAGAAAGTGCTGGAAGACTTCCAAGCCCTTGACCTTTCTTTATTTAAGAGTATAGTGTTTCGCGCGTAAATATGAGTAGATAAACCTTATCACACAGTTATCAATATCCAGAGGAAAAATATGAATAAAATTATTGAGCGCTTACAAGGCATTGACTATACAGCACAAACAAATTCCGCAACGTTAACCGGCGATGATATCGCATTCGTTACCCAAAGCGTTAAAAGCGACAATGAAAAAGTCATTGCGCAGGCATATACCACTATCGGCCATATCGGAAGTAACAGGCCGGAAAAAATTATGCACCTCATAGACGGCGCCTTTGCTGCATTAAAGGACAGTAACTGGGAAATTCGGGAACAAGCTGTTTTAGCAATCGGCCGCATAGGCAGGGCGGATATCAACACGGTAAAAAGCCGGCTGGATAAAATTATTCAATTACATTGCGATCCGGAAGCAAAAGTACGGGCGGCAATGCTGGATGCATGTCAAAGTATTGCTAATGCGAAAGCGTCCGTCTTTAAACCATACATCGGCTTATTCGAACGTATGCTGGACGATCCCGACAAGCAGGGGGTGCGTGAGCACGCTCCGGATATATTCCGCATCATCGGGAAATACGAACCGGAAATGGTTGAACGCTCATTGGTGGTGTTAAAGGAAAAGCTGCGTGATCCTTCCCCGACAACGCAAGCTCGTGCCGTCGAAGCCATACGCACAATCGAAACATTCTTGCGCAGAACCCCGACGGTGT
>CAUVKE010000089.1:0-5705 GCA_963552415.1 uncultured Treponema sp. | reverse complement strand
CCGACGAGTCCGTCCGGCTGACCTTGCAGGCCTTTCAGTGGCACATCGCAGGATTGTTTTTTATTGCATTAAACAGGATTTTAACCTCGGCTTTTTATGCACAAAGCGATACCAAACGTCCCACTATTGCAGGTATTGCGTGTTTCGGAATTAATATTGCCTTTGCGGCGGCTCTGGCAGGCTTTATGCAAGGCGGCGGTATCGCGTTGGCGCTGACTGTTGCAAGCGCTGTCAACACCGGCCTTCTATTGTATTTTCTTACCAAAAACGATTCGATCGATGTGCGTACCTTACTTGTATCAGCCGCTGGGTTTACCGTTAAGATGCTGCTTTTTTCGCTGATTGCCGCCGCGCCGCTGTATTTTTTCGGAGCACGGCTCTACGACCCGTTAGCGGCATACCCCCGCATTATTGCACAAGGCCTTCCGCTCTTTATCAGCGCCGCGCTTTTCGCACTGATTATTTTAACGCTACTTTTGATAACGAGAGATTCTTTATTAAAGGTCGCCGTACAAAAAATACGGCGGCGGTAAACGCATTAGGCCTTATTTTTTCATATCCGCCACGGATGGCGGTGATACTAATCAGCAGCAAGTTTTTTGCGATTTTTGTCTACTCGGCCTAATGCGTTTACCACCTGTTAGAAAAAATATGCGAAATTTTATTTCCGTAAAATGCAACAGTTGAACAAAATATGAATTTTTGAAACTGTTGCATTCGTGCGCGAAAAGCGCACACATCAATGCGCAAGTTTTCGAAAGAAAACTTGACGGTTAAGGTGAGCGGCGTCATTGTAGACGCTCACCTTATACCTATGAAATTTCGCATAGAAGGAAAGCATCCACTTAAAATATTTCTGATGTGGTTGCTGGGGGCGCGGCTGTTTCTTGTCTTGAAGACTACCCGATTGTGTTTAAGACTTTGTTCAAACGGTTCTTATCAAAGAGCTCCATCGGACGGCCTTCCGTAAAGCGGCGCGCTTCTTCCGTAAAGGTACCTGCTGTCATACAAATTCCCTTACCGGCTTTCATCTCTTTAATTCTGCCGTGGAAGTCACGCAGGACCAACTCACCGACCGAACCTTGAGAACGGAAAAATCGGAATATTACAAGATCTGCCCATTTCGGCGTATCAATTTCGGCAACGATATCGGTATAGGTTGCAAGTACACTGATATCAAGTATTTTAACCTTAGCATTCGGGAAAAAACGCGAAACAATTCTACGGCACAATCCGACAAATTCACTTTGCCCCGACATCAAATAGGTATGTAAGTTTTTATTTTGATTTAATTCCTGATAGCGCATGATAAGGGAAGCGACATCTTTATATCCCGGGCTGACGGTTTGAATTTCCTTTAATTGAACGAGCGCTTTTTGTAGATCCTGTGTTTTAATCTGTGCATTTGCTAAATTATAGCGTAGTTCATTCATGATATCCAGTGGAATACTGTCGTGTTTTAAACCGATTTCAAAATCTTCAATTGCCTTTTCCAGTTGATTTGCCCGCATTCTGATTAAACCGGCATAGAGTGCTGCACGCGGTCCAATTTCGGGAGACACTCGTAAATGAGTAAATATCTTTAAGGCCTGATCATTTGAACCGACTTCATAAAAACATTCTCCCATCGCAAAAAGCGCATCTTTATTATCAGGCTGAACGTCCAGTACCTTTTTTAAACTGGGAAGCGCCTCTTGGTACTTTCGTAAGCTTTGGAGTGTGTAACCGAGATGCTTTAACGCCATCACGTTATCGGGCTGTGTAATCAGCGCTTTCCGTAAAAACGGTACAGCTTTTTCGTATTCCTTCTGGATATAGTAAATATATCCGAGGTTGTAGTTTATCTCAAAATGATTAGGATTGATATTCTTTGCCAGTAAAAGTCCCTTCTTAGCTTCTATCAACCGATCTGTCTTCAGTGCACTTATGCCGTACCGTAAGCTGATTTCAAACTGTTCCGATGGAATACGCCCGCTCATCTGATCTAAAAGCGGCGCGTAAGAAGCATAGGCTTTTTCCCAGTCTTGATCTTGAAAGTATATATCTCCAACCATTAAAAGAGCTGCGCTGTCATTCGGATTTTGTGCGAGCCGTTTGCTTGCCTCGCGCAGCACAGCAGCTTTATTTTTCTTCCCCGCTAACAACGTTCCACGGTCTTTTAGACCTGTCATAGCAACCGTTACAACCGCAACAACTGCAATAATGATAAAAAGAGATACAATTACAATAGACATACTGCGCGTATTATCTTATCTATTTGGATAACTGTCAAGACAGGCAGAGTAAAGTATACGGACAGAAATGGGACTAAAAAACTTTACTCTTGCAATCCAAAACCGTTTCCAGTATAATTTGTAATCTTGCTTATAGGCAGTTTTCGAAAATTGATATTTTTAACTGCTGTTTTTTGAACGTAAAATCTTATAGAAATGAGGTAGAAGAATTATGAGTAGTGATATTTCAAAAATGAGAAATATCGGTATCAGTGCGCACATCGATTCGGGAAAAACAACCCTTTCAGAGCGCATTTTATTTTATTGCGACCGTATTCACACCATTCATGAGGTACGTGGAAAAGACGGTGTCGGCGCCGTTATGGATAATATGGAATTGGAGCGGGAGCGCGGTATCACCATCCAGTCCGCATCAACACAAGTAACATGGAAAGACCACACCATTAACGTTATCGACACGCCCGGACACGTTGACTTTACTATCGAAGTTGAACGTTCATTGCGCGTTTTGGACGGCGCTATTTTGGTACTTTGCTCCGTTGCCGGTGTACAGTCTCAGTCTATCACCGTTGACCGCCAGCTTAAACGCTACCATGTTCCGCGTATCGCCTTTGTCAACAAGTGCGACAGAACCGGCGCAAACCCGTTAAAGGTACGGATGCAGCTGCGCGAAAAGCTCGGCTTGAACGCCTATATGATGCAGCTCCCGATCGGTCTGGAAGATAAGCTTGAAGGCGTTGTCGACCTCGTAACGATGAAGGCGCTGTACTTTGAAGGGGACAGCGGCACCGAACTCCGCGTGGCCGAAATTCCCGCACACCTGCTTGATGATGCAAAAAAATACCGTGAAGAAATGATTGATGCGGCTTCGATGTTCTCCGATGAACTTGCAGAAGCCTTCCTCGAAGGCGCCGAAACGGAAGAGATGATCCGTGCAGCGGTTCGCGCCGGTACGTTAAAAGAAGCTTTTGTACCGGTATTCCTCGGTTCGGCCTATAAAAACAAAGGTATCCAGCCCTTGCTCGATGCCGTAACGTACTACTTGCCCAATCCGACGGAGATTACCAACAAGGCACTCGATTTGGATAAAAACGAAGAGCCGGTTGTACTGAGCACCAATCCCGATGATCCGGTTGTTTCGCTCGGCTTTAAGCTGGAGGATGGAAAATACGGTCAGCTGACCTATGTGCGTATCTATCAAGGAACGCTGAAAAAAGGCGGCGAACTGTACAATACCCGCTCACGCAAAAAATTCAAGGTTGGACGCCTTGTCCGCATGAACTCTGCCGAAATGGAAGATATTTCCGAAGGCGGCCCGGGAGACATCGTTGCGCTCTTCGGTATCGAATGCGCATCGGGTGACACATTCTGCGGTGGAGACCTTAACTATGCAATGAGCTCCATGTTCGTGCCCGATCCGGTTATTTCGCTTTCGGTTACCCCCAAGGATAAAAAATCTGCCGACCAAATGGGCAAGGCGTTAAACCGCTTTACCAAAGAAGACCCCACTTTCCGCACGTATGTAGACCCCGAATCGAACGAAACGATTATTCAGGGTATGGGTGAACTTCATTTGGACGTATATATCGAACGTATGCGCCGCGAATACAAGTGTGATGTAGAAACCGGTATGCCGCAGGTTGCCTACCGCGAAGCGATCAGCCAGCGTGCGGACTTTAACTACACCCATAAAAAGCAGACGGGCGGTTCCGGTCAGTTCGGTCGTGTTGCAGGCTTTATCGAACCGGTCTCCGAACAAGACTACGAGTTCGTTGATCAGATTAAGGGTGGTGCGATTCCTTCGGAATTCATTCCATCTTGTGATAAAGGCTTTAAAGCGGCAATAAAGAAGGGGACACTTATCGGATTCCCGATTGTCGGCGTACGGGTTACTATTAACGACGGTCAAACACACCCGGTAGACTCCTCCGATATGGCTTTCCAAGCAGCAGCTATCGGCGCCTTCCGTGAAGCGTATAAAAAAGCCAATCCGATTGTACTCGAACCGATTATGAAGGTCTCTATTGAAGGCCCACAGGAATTTCAAGGAAATATCTTTGGACTTATTAACCAACGTCGTGGTATAATACTCGCGTCCACTGAAGATGATCAGTTTACTCGTGTTGATGCGGAAGTTCCGTTAAGTGAAATGTTCGGCTTTTCGACTATTTTGCGCTCTTCAACACAGGGTAAAGCGGAATACTCAATGGAATTTGCGAAGTACGGCAAGGCTCCCCAAAGCGTTACGGAAACCTTAATTAAAGCGTACGAAGAAAAACGCAAAGCGGAACAACAAAAATAGGAGGCGAGAAATGATTAAAGAGGATTTAATCGAGCGAAGCGCTGTTCGTAATTTTGAAAAAGCGCTCGGCGGGGCGTTACAGCCGGGAGAAATCGGTATTGTTACTGCCAAAAGAGGAGTTGGAAAGACTTCCATGCTGGTACAGCTCGGATTGGATCAGCTGCTGCAAGGAAAGCCTATTGTGCATATCTCGTTTAGCCAACAGATTGATTATGCCATTACGTGGTATAATAATATGTTCGACGAGACAGCTGAGAAAAAACACCTTGAAAAAGCAGCGGAGTTAAAATCGGAAGTTATTGCCCGCCGTATCGTACTCAATTTTAATCAGGATATCGTGCGTACTACTCAGATTATTAAAACCGTAAAGGCGCTGTTTGAAGTAGGTTCAAAACCTTCCGTACTGATGATTGATGATTTCGATTTTTCTAAAGCGGCTCCCGAAGCGCTTCAACAGATAAAAGCTTTTGCAAAAGAAACCGGCATGTCTATCTGGTATTCCGCTTCCGCTGACGCACGTGAAAAAGTCATTCATCCCGACTTAAAGCCGTATGCGGACGATTTTGACGTTATTCTGTATTTGGAACCCACACCTGAGGCAATTAAAATACATGCGTTAAAAGCCCGCGGCAAAGCAGACTTTGATACCGGCTGCAAGCTGGATACCAAAACAATGCTTTTAGCAGAAAAATAGCTAAACCGAGGCATAGAGCCTAGACAAAAAGCTTAACGCAGTTAAGCATGATTGCTGTAAAAACTATCCTAGAAAGCCCTACCGATTACATTCGGCAGGGCTTTTTTTTGTATTTTTTTTGACAGACGGGCAAAGGCATCAGACGGAGTATATCAATCGCAGAATAATTGGGACTGTGAGACCATTTGAACCAACGGTTCAACTCTGGTTGAGCAGTCCCAATTATTCTGAGGGGGTATAAAAAAATATCTGATACGTTTACCCTGTCTATTTTTGTTTTCCTCTTGACTTTTGAGAGGGGGGGGGGGGGTATAATGGAAGAAAAGTTCTAAACATGAATCAATTCCATAGTTTGGGACACCTTAACGAAAGAGGAGGGCAAAAATGCCGAATACGACAAAACGTCCGGCGGGAAAGAATCGTCCTGCGGATATCCAAAATGCCAATAACAGAGTAAAAAAATATATCTCCGTTA
>CAUVKE010000088.1:0-5728 GCA_963552415.1 uncultured Treponema sp. | reverse complement strand
CGTGAATTGGTCGAAAAGTACAAAACACCTTCCGCCGACAATACATTACAGCAACTACGGATTAAATCTTGCCAATGCCGGTTCACCTCGAAAAATTGGGGCGCCCGTTTTGAATTGGAAAATGTCGGCGGGTCGCAGATGATAATATCCCACCGTGCTTTTCGTTTTGCGGCCTGTTCCAAAAAGAGGCGGACATCGCTTTGCACAAACCGGCAGCGCTCAGGATTGGCAACCCCATTCAGTTGAGCATTTTCAGCGGCCCATTGCAAATAATTTTTTGATAAGTCAACCGAACAAACCTGCCGAGCCCCGTTTACCAGCGCATGAACGGAAAAAGAAGCGGTATAGCAGAAGAGATTCAGCACCGACTTATCGGCGGCGCTTTCGGCAACGGCAAGCCGGGTGGGACGGTGGTCAAGAAACAGTCCGGTATCGAGATAATCGGATACATTGACCAAGAACCGGCACTTACCTTCCCGCACAATAATCCGCTTGCCGCTGTCTGCAATCTTTTCATATTGAGCTTCACCGCGCTGCCGCTTTCTGCATTTCTGGTATATCTGCGCTGCAGGAATCTGCAAAGCTGCACAAAGCGCTTCCACCAACTCCGAAAGAGAAGTTACCGATTTATCTTCCTTGTTACGGAGCGGCCGTTCATATTCGGTAAGCACAGCAAACAGCACACCGGTTGCATCTTCAATATAGAGATCGACGGCAACGGGAATTTCAGGAATGTCTTTATCATACAGCCGATAGGCAAAGATACCCAATCGCCGTGCATATTTTTTTAAATGTTTATATCGTTTCACGAGACGGTTATAAAAAAGTACCGCCTGTCGAGAACATTCGGAAAGATTCATAGCAATTTTACTACGGAGCCTTTTAATCCCCTTTGTTACGATACAGAACGTTGCCGAAACGGCGGGTATTAAACCCTCCGCATGAATAAGACGATTATTATTCGCTCGCCTGCTGAATACGGGTATTCATCATAACGCCTAAAAGCGCATAACCTGAGGTAAGATCTTCCCGCTGGACGAGTACATGATCAGGTACCTTAATTTTTACATTTGTAAAATTCCAGATTGCATCAATTCCAGCTGCTACCAGTTGGTCGGCAATATCCTGTGCGCTAGGCGATGGTGCTGTCAAAATTGCCAACGCAGGATGCAAAGCGTTAATCTGTTCCGCCAATTCATTCATTGCAAAAATAGGAATACCATGAATTTTTTTGCCGATCTTTTTTTTATCGCTATCGAAAGCCGCGCAAATTTCCAATCCGTGATCTCTAAATCCCTGATATCCGGTGAGCGCAGTTCCAAGGTTCCCCGCACCAATAAGGACAGCTTTTTGCAACGTATCCCAGCGGAGAAAATGTTCGATAGCGTCAATGAGTTCATCAACGGGATAGCCTTTTTTCGGCTTACCGATAATACCGGTAATAGCCAAATCCTTGCGCACTTGAATGGGTTCAAGGTGCAACTCTTCAGCGATAACGGTACCGGAAATATAAGAGAGTCCATCCGCTTGAGCTTGCTTTACTATATGCAAATAGGACGGCAATCTTCTGATTGACGGGACTGCAGGTATCTTTAACTTTTTCATTCGAATCACCTTACTTATCAAAACTCAGGAATCAATGGTTTTATAATCCTCTATCGTATCTCTCTATGATATAAGTAAAAGAATGAAAGGTCAAGCGAATTTTGTTTCCGAATTTGCATCTAAACTTTGAATTTTGAAACTTCTTCTGCCAGCATTTCAATACTTTTCTTATTTTTCTGACTGATCTCGTTCACTTCATGGACGGCATTATTGATTTGTTCCGTACCGGAAGCCATCTCGTTCATACTGTTTGTGATAATATGGGTTAAGCTATCGAGCTTACGCATTTCCCGCGTAACGCTTTCTCCGCCTTTGAGCATTTCTTCGGAACCGGCCTGCACTTCCATCGTAACCATATTGATATTTTTGATGGCTTTCAGAACTTCTGTACTACCCTTTTCCTGTTCACGCATCGCTTCAGTAAGCCGGTTACTCATGTCCTTTACTTGTTCAGCTAAATTGAAAATGGCATTGAATTTGCCCTCAACCGTTTTAGAAGAGGTTGAAAGCGTTTCAATTTCACCGCTTAACATTTTAAGCGTTGCCGTTATCGTCTTTCCCTGAGCGGAAGATTCTTCCGCAAGTTTTCTGATCTCATCGGCAACGACGGCGAATCCTTTTCCCGCCTCTCCTGCATGAGCCGCCTCGATAGCCGCATTCATTGCAAGTAAATTCGTTTGCGAAGCAATGTGCTGAATAACACTGGACGCTTCCATTAACGAACCTGATTCTTCGGCAAGTTTTTGCGTTACGCTGTTCGATGTTACGATGGTTTCTTTACCGGCGTTTGTAGCTGTTACGAGGTCTTTGATGGAATCGGAGGTCTTATTTAACGTCTGTGTTATAGAAGCAATATTCGCGACCATCTGCTCTATCGAAGCGGTAGATTGAGCAACACTTCCCGCTTGCGCTTCGATACTGCCATTAAGCTGCTTGATTGTTTTAACGATTTCTTCAACGGTTGCAGCTGTTTCGGTAACGCTTGTACTTTGCGTTAACGATTGTTGTTTAACACCGCCGATATTTGCATTGATTTCATGGATTGCACTTGCCGTTTGGGTTACGTTACCGGCAAGCTCGCTGCCGACCTGCTCCATGCTATCCGTGTTAGCTTTTACCGTACTGATGGAAGTCCTTATCTTTTCTATTGTCCGGTTAAAATACGAGGACATAGCGCTGAATTCTTTCGAGGTATGGACAGACAAACGTATGGTTAAATCCCCCTCGCCTTCCGCTATATTTTCCAGAGCCTTGTTTATCTGTTTAAACATGGAAGCAACATACGAAAGCGAAATAAAAACAGCAATGGCACATATCAAAAAGACAACAGCGCCGAACAAAAATGCTTTGTGCCGCATGGTATATATGTCAGCAAAAATGCTTTGTTCCGATACGGCGATACAGAATATCCAGCCGGTCATACTATCATAATGCGGAATGGAAAGATAATAATCCTTGCCGACATTAATTCTCAGGAGCTTATCGGTATCGTTTTGCATATTGCCGAGAAATGCCTTATACTTTTTATCGGTAATACTATCGACCGTGTCATTAAACGAATAGTCGGGGTGTACGACGAAATGTCCCGTGTGATCGACAATGAATACGGTATTTTTTCCGCCGGTATCAGGAGCCATCAGCAGCGATTGCAGTTTATCAATCTTAATATTCGTTGCAAGGACACCGACCGTAACACCTTTTCGAACGAGCGGCGTACTCATCGTGATCATCGGAATATTCCGCACACTGTCCATATAAACATCGGTAAATGAAGTTTTGTTATTTCGTATCGCAACCGTATACCATGGCCGTTTTTTGGGAATAAAATCCGCGGGAGGCTGCCAGTCGGATGAGTCGATATATACACCGTTTTCAAGTCCTGCGTATATATCGAATAAAATTTCATGAAAATTTTTATCGATATTAGAGGCTACGTCATACATCGCCTGAGGATCGTCGAGATGCCGTTCAACTTCACGGGCGGTTGTTTCCAATATCCGTGCCCGCTCCGTTACGAACGTATTAAGAAGCGATAAGTAGTAATTTTTCTCCGCGATAAGCGTTTCCTGTGCGTTTACGGTGATTATCCTTTTTGCTTGAACGAACCATATAAACGACAGCAAAAACATAATAACTGCAAATGGAATAGTCAACATAATTAATAATTGTGCTCTTATGGAAAGAGACGAATAACTGTTTTTCATATTAGATATTATTATCTCTATAGCGGGGTGATTGTCAAGAGCCTCTTTTAAAGATAAAATTTCACCAACCGTATATTGCACTCAGATTATAGGGCATCTCTAAAAAACTGAGGTTTTTAGAGGTTCCCTATATTACTTTCAAAAAGCTCAGTACAAAGACAATCCCGAAAATGGTAATACAGGACATTACTGTTGAAAAAATAACAACTTGAGCGGCAAGTTCATGGTCGCAGCCAAGCTGTTCAGCCATAACTGCTGAAATAACGGCTGTAGGAGAACCGTACAGAGCAATAAGCGCTACAATCTCATTGGCTCGAAATCCAAGATAAACAGCCAGCGTAATAAAGATCAATGGCATACCAATGAGCTTGCCTGCAACGGTAATCAACAGATTTTTAAAATTTGCCGAAACTTTTGAAAAATCGAGCATCGCACCCAGTACGATAATGGGAAATACACTGCCTACTTTGCCGATATCCGTCAACGACTTATCTAAAAAATGCGGAATAGGAGGGTGCAGCAAGGACATCATAATCCCTAAACCAGATGCAATGACCATGTGATTCCTCAATACATCCGATACTAATTTCTTTTTATTGACAGTGCATCCACCATAGATTGAAAATATAACAACGGCTGCAGCATTAAAGATAGGGATAATAACCATAATCAGCATCGATGCCAACACCGCGCTATTTTCTCCTGCAATATTAGGAAGAAAGCGGAATACCGAGCATCACAAAATTGCTTCTGAATGTCCCCTGTATCATAACGCCTTGCTTTTTTTTATCTTTTTCAAAAAGCGGTACAATGACAACAAGCAAGAAGATGGCAACTAAAATACTTCCTGCGGCATACAGGACAAAACGCAAATCGAAAACTTCATGTAAATTTGTCTTTCTAATATTATTAAACGTTACAATCGGTAACAGTAAGTCAAAGCAGAGCTTATTTAATTGGGCAATCGTTGCCTTGCTGAAATACCCTTGTTGTTTGAGAAAATAGCCGAAAACAACTAAGAGGACGACCGGCATAACTGCATTAAATGCTATAAAGAAACTTCCCATGTATGCTCCTTACGCTACCGGTTGGAAATTGTCTGAGAATACCCGTTTTAGGCAAACGGATATTCAAATATACTGCCTCTTTATACCTTGAACTTTCCGATTTCTCCGGTAACGCTCGCCGCATTTTTCTGATTATTCATCGCGATAGTATTTACTTCTTTCATCGCGTTGTTGACGTCCGCTATTCCGGCCGCCATTTCAGCCATACTTTGTGTGATAACCTCCGACAGATTGGCAAGTTTTCTGATACCGGCAGAAATATCGGTCGCTTCGGATAGTATTTCATTTGAATCTGTTTTTACTTTAGATGTTATGGCATTCATTCCATTAATCACATTCAAAACTTCTTCACCGCCCCGCATTTGCTCCTTCATAGTACGGATCATACCGTCTTCCTGCCGATAAACAAAGTCCATCATAGCGCTGATTTTTTCAAACTGCTCTGCGACAAGGGGGCCGGCGCCGTTAAGACTCTCGATTTTATGTTTGAGTTCTTCCAAAACCTTGGTAATGCTTGTGCCTTGTGCGCCCGATTCCTCTGCCAATTTCCGTATTTCATCGGCTACGACAGCAAAGCCTTTTCCGGCTTCTCCCGCATGAGCTGCTTCGATTGCCGCATTCATCGCAAGAAGATTCGTCTGACTTGCAGTATTCTGAATAACCGTAATAGCGTCGAGAAGACCTTCGGATTGCTCCGTTACTATTTTTGTTACCTCAACAACCATTGCGACGGTTTCTTTACCGGTATGAGTTGTTTTTTCGAGGGCCTTAATCGATTGAAGATTCTTTTCGGCCCGTTCCTGTAAAGTGTGAATGTTTTTTACGATTTCTTCGATCGAAAGAGATGAACCG
>CAUVKE010000087.1:0-5729 GCA_963552415.1 uncultured Treponema sp. | reverse complement strand
GCAACCACCTTATGAGAACAACATACCCCGATGCTCTGCGTCGGGGTTGTTGATTCCTGTTCAATTTTTTTACGTTTCTAATTAAGTTCCCAGTGTCCGTTATTTCCGGTACCGATATATCGTAGATTCTCTATCTCTTTTATAGTTCTCTGGATAGTTTTTACACTCACTCCGGCACTATCGGCAATAGCTTGTCTTGTAATCTTATTATTTGACCTCACCTTTGCCTTTATAAATTCAATAAGTTCTTTTTTGTCCTGAGGGACATTGTGAGGGACATTGTGAGGGACATCCTGAGGGACATTGTGAGGGACATTCTTTTCGCCGACTTTTTCCGTAGCAATTTTCTTGAGCGGGATAATCGTTCTGAATATATCTCCTTCTTCAAAAATAGGATTTTTTCCCGAATACAGCTGTGTGTACTTATAGGTGTTACGCATACCGGAACCAAGCTCATCGGCAATTCCAATTTCCCTAAAAACTTTAGATATTGACGGATTTTTAGGAAACGGTTCGAATTTTTGCAAATCCAATGCGCCTATCCCATGCGCTACATTGCTATTTTCGATAGTAATTTTTTCATCATCGATAATCATTTTGGCAGGGAATCCGCTTGAATAATCCCTGTGAGCTAATGTGTTGGACACTACTTCTCGAAGTATTCTATCTCTTGCATTGACATTAACAATGCCCTCTAAAACAAACAAGTCATTCAAATGCTTTCTGCCAAAGTTGATAAGCCTATCATAACTGTCAATCAGATTGGTAATGACGACATCTCTGTCATCATATCGGTCTTTGTTCTCTACTCTAAATAGTGCATCTGTTTTATGCTGTGATAAAACGGACATAATGGCGTTGTCTTTTCCAAATAATAAAATTGCAGCTAAGGTAATACCTTCTCTATTTGTTTCCGGATCAATTAAAATTAAATTAGCCGTTCTCAGAAGTTCTTCATCATTCATACCCTTCCATAAATGATTTTGATTCCTTGCAATAGCCATTTTTCGTGCTTTTTCAATTACCGCTGAGTTTAAACAATCTATTCCCAAATTAGGATAGACCTTATTTACAAAATAGGTGCTTTGCTTCCGCGCATAAAGCTTATATACAAGCTCCGCATTATCGGTAATATTTATATCACCCTCGTAAGACCTATCCCAAATGCGCCCATTGTGCCTGCATACCTGACAGCCTTTTGGCACTCTAATATAAATAAGTTTTTTTCCTTCTATATCTATTGAAACAGGTGTTAAGTATAAAGGCGGATATATTTTTTGCGAATTATTGATAGCTGTTGTAAATTCCTTTATTATTTTATCAACCTTGTCGGGATTAACACCGGCAATTTCTCTTTTGTCATTAACTCCTAATACTATATGTCCGCCGTTTCTATTGTTAAAAGAGCAAACGGAATCATACACGTCTTTTGATACGGCATTCTTTGATTCTTTAAATTCAACATCTATTTTTTCACCGCTTTGAATGAGTTTCTTTATTTCTTCTGGTGTCATAATTCTCCTTATGCTGATTTTATCACGCCAAAAGCTTATTTTCCATACCGGAATATTTATCGGCAGGGCAACCGCATTAAAAATATCTTTAGCGGTTGCCTTCCTTCTGTGCGAAATTTCATAGGTATAAGGTGAGCGTCTACAATGACGCCGCTCACCTTAACCGTCAAGTTTTCTTTCGAAAACTTGCGTATTGATGTGTGCGCTTTTCGCGCACGAATGCAACAGTTTCCAAAATTCATATTTTGTTCAACTGTTGCATTTTAAGGAAATAAAATTTCGCACATTTTTTTCAACAGGTGGGTAAACACATCAGGTAGAATAAATAAAAACCGCGGAAAAATTGAGACTGTGAGACCATTTGAACCGCGAAGAGGTTCAACTCTGGTCGAATAGTATCGATTTTTCCGTGGGAATGTTAAAAAAACGACCTGATGCGTTTACCCTGATTTATCATTTGCATCGCTCTCCGAAAAGTAGTACAATCACACCGTTAAAAACAAAACAGCGCCGGAAATGTGTACATATCAATCGGTACGGTTTTTAACATTTTTATTGGGAGATTTTATGAAAAAAGCGGCTATTATCTATGCATCGGTTCATCATGGAAATACGGAAAAAGTAGTTACGGCAATGGCACACGATATGCCGGTAACGCTGTTTAAGACAGAACAAGCTCAAAGTATCGATTTTTCGGAATACGACTGTGTCGGCTTTGCTTCGGGAATATATGCGGGACGATGCCACAAATCGATATATGCATTTTTGAAACAGCACCGGCATGAACTTCCAAAACATGCTTTTGCCGTATGCACAAGCGCAGCAGGTAAAGGTCGATATGCAAAAAAGTTTGCCGGTTATTTACAGGCAAAGGGCTTTACCGTATTGGGAGAGTTCGAATGTAAGGGCTTTAACACCTTTGGGCCATTTAAGCTGTTCGGCGGTACCGGGAAAGGCCGCCCTGACAGCAATGACCTTGCCGACGGGGTTGCGTTTATTAAGAGGATTATGCTAACGTCTATCTAAGTATATAAAGGAGGACTCTATGTCTAAAAAACTACGTTCATTAGCAATCTTGGTTGTGATGCTCGCAGCTTTGCCGGTATGGGCAGGCGGAAAGCAGGACAAAAAAGCATCGGAAGGTTTTGCAACCGTAACCGATCATCAAGGTAGAACCGTTGTTATCCCCCAAAAGCCGGAGCGGATTGTCGCGCCGTTTTACATTTTGAGCAACACGGCATTGGCAATCGGCTGTCGGGACTATATCGTGTCGGGTGACGGCGGAAAAGGCGGTCGGCCGTTTATTAAAGAATTCGCTCCAGAGCTGGCGGATAAACCCGCATGTGGCGGCGCAAAGAACTTGAACCTCGAAGCGGTTGCTTCTCTGTCGCCCGACCTCATTTTAGTGCCGTTTAAAGCCGCACAGCAGCTTCCTCAAATCGAAGCGCTCGGTGTTCCCGCATTGGTAATTGAGCCTGAAACGATGAAAAATTTTTTCAGCTATGTTGAAATACTCGGCGCCGCTTCCGGAAATCGGAAACAAGCGCAAAAATTACTGACTTTTTATAAGACAATCTTAAATGATGTCGCGGGTTTCGTAAAAGGAGAACCGGCGGTATCCGTTTATGTCAGCAGCCGCTCCGATCCTCTGAACGCGCTCAGCCCCAAGATGTTCCAAGCGGAACTCGTTGCAGCAGCCGGCGGAAAATTGGTGAGCGATGATATTACCGATGTCTATTGGACAAAAGTATCGCTGGAGCAAGTGCAGAAATATGCCCCGCAGGTCATCGTTGCCGCAACGGGCTCGAAGGTAACTCCGGCAGAACTTGCAGGAAAGGCAGAATGGAAGGGTATTCCCGCAGTGGATAACGGCAAGGTTTATGTATTCCCGTCAAGTGTTGATGAGTGGGATTCCCCCATTCCGTGCTCATGCCTCGGTGTTATCTGGCTTGCCGATAAACTGCATCCGGGAAAAATCCCTGCCGGTTATTTAGCGGAAAAAACCAAGGCCTTTTATCGGGACTTCTTCGGTAAAGGAAAAGACCTCGCCTCTCTTAATGTAAAATAAAAAGATAAAACCTTTCAATGCAGATGCGGTACCGGACTAAACTGATATGTGCAGCTTTCATAATGCCTCTGGCAGCGCTGATATTCTCGCTGAGCTGGGGGCGTTATCCGCTCTCTTTTATTAAGATACTTTCGATCCTGTTCCGCACCGATGCATTTGCGGCGGTAACCACAGCCGATTACAATATCTTTATGAACATCCGGCTGCCGCGTACGCTCTTTGTCTTTCTTTCAGGAGGCGCAATCGGGTTGAGCGGGGTAAGCTTGCAAAGCCTGTTCCGCAATCCGCTGGTGGCGCCCGACATCATCGGTGTTTCTACCGGCGCTTCCCTCGGCGCGGCAATCGGTATCGTGCTGCTCCATACAAGTGCGGCAGGCATCCAGCTCTGTGCCTTTGCGGGCGGCATCGGGGCGACGTTGCTGGTGTTGCAGCTTTCGAACATCGGCGGAGAACACAGCCTGATACGCCTCGTGCTTGCAGGCGTCATCATCAATGCACTTGCCGGAGCAGGCGTATCCCTTATCAAATACATGGCGGATCCGCTCAACGAGCTGCCTGCCCTGGAGTTCTGGCTGATGGGCTGTTTTAACGTTATCACGTGGAAAAAGCTCGCCGCCTTTTTACCGATTGCCGTTGCGGGATGCAGCTTTATTATCCTGTTCCGCAGACAGCTCAATATTCTTTCGCTCGGCGATGAAGAAGCGGCGTCGCTCGGTACGCCGGTTAAAAAGATGCGGCTGCTGTTTATTATCACTTCGACATTGTTGGTTGCAAGCGTCGTGTCAGCCGCCGGTATTATCAGCTGGATCGGGCTTATTGCGCCGCATGTTATCCGGCTGCTGTTCGGCAATAACAATTACAAGGTTGCCCCGCTTTCTTTTATGTGCGGCGCAGCCCTGTTGCTGTTTGCGGATACCGTTGCCCGCTCCCTGTCCGGCAATGAGATACCGGTCAGCATTATCACGGCTGTCATCGGTGCGCCGATTCTTGCGCAGCTGATGCTCCGCCGGAACAACGATATTTGGATTGGAATATGAACGCTGCTTTTAAACTTGACGGCGTTACGGCGGTGCGGGGAACTCAGCCTATTCTGAAAGACCTCCGGCTGGATATTCCGCAGCAACAGGTTATTGCGCTGATAGGCCCGAATGGCGCGGGCAAGACCACACTGTTGCGGCTGCTCGCCGGATTGGATATGCCCGCGTCCGGTACGCTTTCGATATTGGGAGAAAATGCGGCGCAGCTTACACGGAAGCGATTTGCCCAAAAAGTATGCTACATTCCGCAGGGACATTCCGGCGTATTTACCTACACGGTACGCGACTTTGTCGTGATGGGACGTAATCCCCATCAAACCGCGCTGCAAGCCCCTTCGCAAAAAGATTGGGAATATGTCGATCATGCGCTTGAGGTATTCGGTTTAACGCAATTCGCAGACCGCTATTACAGTCAGCTCAGCTCAGGGGAATCGCGGCTTGTCATGCTTGCCCGCGGCATGGTACAGGATGCGCCCATCATCCTCTTGGATGAACCGACCGCCAATCTCGACTTTTACAACGAGCATAAGATTATGCAGATTACCCGTAAGCTTTGCACAAAAGCGCACAAGACGGTGCTCGTTTCCATCCATAATCCCGCGCTTGCCTTGCAATACGCTGACCTGGTCTACTGCATTTACGGCGGAGGTATCGCAGCCGTGGAAGAAAAAAGCAATCCCGATTTTGAACGCAATATTACCGCGATGCTGAATGTTATGTACGCAGAAAAAGGCTGCAGCGCTATCCGGCTCCAACGCATAGACGATATCCCGTTTGTGTATTTGAAGTAGCAGAAAGACAAGTCGATAAAAATTTTCTTTGCAAAATAAAAATTCTATTGTACACTATAGACACAGTATTTCATTGAGTACTGTGTCTTGGTGCGCTGCGCCTTAGAATAATACAAGCGGAGGAAAGTATGAAAAAGTATTTTAAAACAAGTGTTTTTTTGCTTCTGGCAGCGGTATTTTTAACCGTTGCTTGTAAGCAAAATGTTGGAAATGATCCCGTCTATACGGTTTCGTTTGATCTTAACGGGGGGGGGGGGGGGAATGCTTTTAACGAAAAAAAAATTAAAAAAAAGGGAAAGGTAAAAAAACCCACCCAAAA
>CAUVKE010000086.1:0-5759 GCA_963552415.1 uncultured Treponema sp. | reverse complement strand
ATTCTTGTACTCGAGAAATGCTGTAGCTTACACGTAGCTGTAAAAAACAATGCAATAAGTATACCGATATACACAAAATATTTACCGTATTTATGAAAAAACATACCACGCTCCTCTTACCTTCTATAAAGACATAAAACGGCCGAAGATCGCGACAGTCTTCGGTGACAAAACAATCCAGATATCTACAAAGTGTACCACATTATCTGTGCGAAAACAAGAAGAAGCTAAAAACTCAGGTATAGATTTGCTTCGCATCCTTCGGAATAGAGGGCACTGTTATTTGTGCAGGTCAGGGCAAACTCATCAGGCTGTTTTTTTGAGAGGCCGAATGTCTGCGCCCGTAATACGGTATTATGAAGTTTACCGGCGCCAAAAGGCGGGCACACATAAGATAACGATGGTGTAAAGCTCCAAACGGCCTGCCAGCATAGAAAAAGAAAACACGACCTTTGCCCAATGCGGAAAAAATGAAAAATCTCCGCCGCTGCCGATTTTGCCGAATGCAGCGCCGATATTACCGACCAACGTAAGCGCAGCCGCTATATCGGTAAGGATGTCGGCGCCCGTCAAGGCTGCGGCCAAAAATGTTACCAACAGGCACACAAAATAGACAAACATAAAACCGGCAACACTGTATACAACGTCTTTCCGGCCAGGACGATTGTTGAGTTGGATACTGAACACACCGTGCGGATGTAAAAGCCGCTGCATTTCGTTTAAGGCTTGCTTGCGTAAAATAACCCAACGGATAACTTTAATACCACCTGCCGTCGAGCCGGAACATCCGCCGGTAAACATCAGCAAAAAAAGCAGCGCTTGCGCAAATGCCGGCCATGCGCAGTAATTCACGGTAGAAAATCCGGTGGTTGTCATAATCGATGCAACATGAAAAAAACTGTGACGAAAAGCGGTGGCTATGCCGTAAACCGGCGCCAGCGCCAATGCAATACCGATTCCCGCGCATAGCCCAATACGGATATAAGATCGTAATTCGGAATTTCTAAAAAACTCCTCGGGTTTCCCGGTAAAAAGGTGAAAGTAGAGGCTGAAATTGATACCCGCCAAAAACATAAACACCGTACAGATAATTTCGATAGCTGCCGAGTTATAGTACCCAACACTGGTGTTTTGGGTTGAAAAGCCTCCGGTTCCGAGCGTGGAAAAGCTGTGGCACATCGCTTCTAAAAACGGCATTCCCGCAATACGCAAAAGGATTATTTGTAAAACTGTCATCCCCAAGTAAATAAACCAGAGCGCCTTTGCCGTATGCGTAATCTTTGCCGTTACCTTCCCCTTATCGGGGCCGCTTGTTTCGCTTTTTATCAGCTGGAACCCGCCGACACCGAGCAGCGGGAACAACGCCACGGTTAAGGCAACAATCCCCATGCCTCCAAGCCAGTGCATCTGCATACGCCATACCCGCAGCGCCATCGGGTAGCTTTCGATATTTTCCAAAGCGCTTGCGCCGGTGGTCGTAAACCCCGAAACCGACTCAAAAAACGCATCGCTGAAGTGCGGCACAAATCCCGAAAGCATAAATGGAACAGAACCCAATAAGCCCGCGCCGAGCCATGCGGCACCCACTAATAGGATTCCCTCGCGTACGGTAAGCCTAATCGCTTTCCGCTTCGTTTTGATAAAGAGAAGAAGCGTAAGCGACCATAAAACCGCCATCGGTATAAAAAATGCCGACAGCATATTCCATTCATGCAGATAGACGGCAACGGCAACCGGAATCAAAAAACTTCCGGCAACAATAGAAAGAATCATAAAGATGATGGTTAAACATTGGAGAAATTTCATTTTTTACCGGCAAAATACTTAATAACTTCGTCGCTTTGCGCAACTTGTACGATAACGGCGAGTTTATCATCCGCTTCAAGGACGGTATTCCCGTCGGGGATACGGCAGCCTGCTTCGTTCGTAACAAGCAGAATAAGAAACACGCCAGGCATTGCAATGTCCTTTAGGCTTTTCTCTACCGCTTCCGATTGCTCGGAGATAATGACCTCGACTATCTCAAGCTCGCCTGCCCCCATCGTATGAATGCGGGTAAGATGCTTTCCGCCCAGATGGCTCATAATAACGTCAACCGTAACATCTTTTAACGGAATAGCGACATCCACACCGATTTTATACGCTACATTTGACATAACGGAGCTTTGCACCAGCGCAATGGTTTTAGGGATGCCGAGTGTTTTAAGATAGGCGGAGGTAATCATGTTCAAATCGTAGTTTTGCGTCGCATTGATAACGAGATCAAAGGAATTAAGCGCAATTTCTTCTATAAAAGCTTCGTCGGTAACATCGCCGCTGTAGATGCGCGCTTCGGGATACTCTGCCGCTGCCTGTTTTGCAAGAGTGCTGTCTTTATCGATGATGGCGACTTCCCAGCGAGACTTTGAATGGAGTCCGAACAGGCGTTTGAATATGCCGAATGAATGCTTTTCGACAAGACTTGCTGCAACCCGCTTGCCAACCTTCCCGATACCGACCAGCGCAATCTTTTTGATGGGCTTAACCGTAAACCCCGCAAGTGCGTAAAACCGCTCGATATAGTTCGGCAGCGTTAGAATCGAAATCCGCATACCGGCATGAAGTACCGTTCCGCCTGACGGGATAACGGTCTTATTCTCATCCTCTACGGCAACGACAACAAAGGGCGCATCGACAGTAACACTGCGGATATTCTGCAGTGTCATCCCGTCCAGCTTGCTTCCTGCACCGATAGTAAAACAGGTGAGCTGATACGGAGAATCTTCAAAAGCGATAATATCGCTCACCGCTCCGTGTTCAACCGCATTGATGATGGCAAGCGCCGCTTCTTGGTCGGGATGCACCAAAAAATCGATACCCAGCGTACGGTCTTTTCCGGTGTTCAGCGACGCGACATAGTTTTCGTTTCTTACGCGGGCAATCTTCAGTACCTTGGGAGCAAGAGATTCGGCAACACCGCAGATAATCATATTCAGTTCGTCACTGTCGGTAAGGGTAACCAGCGCGTCTGCCCGCTGGATTGCGGCCTCGGTTAACACTTTCGGATCGTTGCCGCTCGCTTCCGTTACGATACAGTCCAAACGGTTGGCGGCATGACGGGCGGTTTCTTGATTTTGTTCGATAAGCACCACATTATGTTTTTTTGCGATTAATCTTCGAGCAAGCTCAACCCCTGTTACGCCTGCACCAATAATAATGACAGTCATTGCCGGCCATACTAACACAAAAATACCGGCATGGACAGAGGCACAATTGTGTATCGTTACAATTATTTCTATATCAAGGATAACCACAAGGCAAAATATCAAGGCGTAAAATTAAAAAATTTTGCATAAAAGCTAAAGTTTTCAGCTTATACCACCGATAAAAGATATGGAGATATTCTACCCGGAATTTCTAAAAATCAAACCAAGTTTTTAGAAATTTCCTAATTTTCCTGAAAAGCACGGATGCTTTTCAGTACCACATTTCATGGAGGAAATGCTATGGTTATTAACCACAACATGAGTGCAATGTTTGCACAACGTACACTGGGGATTACCGATGTACGTATCGGCAAGGACATCGAAAAGCTGTCCAGCGGTATGCGTATCAACCGCGCAGGCGATGATGCTTCCGGTCTCGCAGTTTCCGAAAAAATGCGTGCTCAAATCCGCGGCTTAAATCAAGCTTCGACAAACGCATCGAACGGAATCAGCTTTATTCAGGTTGCCGAAGCGTATCTACAGGAGACTACCGACATTATGCAGCGTATTCGCGAGTTGGCGGTACAGGCTTCAAACGGTATTTACAGCGCGGAAGATCGGATGCAAATCCAAGTTGAAGTTTCTCAGCTGGTTGCCGAAGTGGACCGCATCGCAAGTTCCGCTCAATTCAACGGTATGAACTTGCTTACCGGACGCTTTGCACGTGAAGACGGAGAAAACTCCATAACAGGATCGATGTGGTTCCACATCGGCGCCAATATGGATCAGCGCATCCGCGTATACATCGGTACTATGACTGCCCATGCACTCGGCGTACGCGATCTGAGCGATAACCGCACGATGACGATCGAAACAGCAGAAGAAGCCAACCACAGCATCGGTACGATCGATGAGGCATTAAAGAAAATCAACAAGCAGCGGGCAGATCTCGGCGCCTACCAGAACAGACTGGAAATGACTGTTGTTGGAATTGATGTTGCTGCAGAAAACCTGCAAGCATCCGAATCGCGTATCCGTGATGCCGATATGGCTAAGCAGATGGTCGAGTATACGAGAAATCAGATACTCAATCAGTCCGGTACGGCAATGTTGGCTCAGGCAAATTCAAATACCCAGCTTGTGCTCTCATTATTGCGGTAATTTCTTATGTAACTCTCTTGTCTTTTTTTCGGCAAGAGGGTATACTTACCAATGTAATAATGAGAACCGGCGGGATACCCCCCGGTATCCCATTAACATGATCTTTGAAAAACACCCTTAAGAAGCCCTGTATAACAGTATTATTGGTTTTCGGTTAGTACATCGAAAGTCAATAATACTGTGTAAAAAACAGAAAGGAAAGGCGCAACCAATTTCCGTAATGTTTTTATACAGTAACAATTTCCGGCATGGATGCCGGAAGCAGACTTCAAGGAGGGTTATATGATTATTAACCACAACATGAGCGCTATGTATTCACAGCGCAACACAGGTATCGTTGAAACCGGCATCGTAAAAGACATAGAAAAGCTTTCAAGCGGTATGCGCATTAACCGCGCAGGCGATGATGCTTCCGGACTTGCAGTTTCAGAAAAAATGAGAAGCCAGATCCGCGGTTTAAATCAAGCAGGTCAGAACATACAAAACGGTGTTTCTTTTATCCAAGCAACGGAAGGATATTTGGCTGAAACCACCGATATTATGCAGCGCTTGCGCGAGTTGGCAGTTCAGGCTGCTAACGGTATTTACTCCGCAGAAGATCGTATGCAAATTCAGGTTGAAGTTTCTCAACTTGTGGATGAAGTAGACCGCATTGCAAGCCATGCCCAATTCAACGGTATGAACTTGCTTACCGGACGCTTTGCAAGAGATGCTGCGGACAATCAGTTGCAGCTGCATGTCGGTGCAAACATGGATCAGTCTGAAAAGCTCTTCGTCGGCACAATGACTGCTACCGCTCTCGGTCTTATCGGTGGTATGCAGGGTGGTGAAGGCGATATGATCACCATCTCTTCTGTAGAAGGTGCTAATATGGCCATCGGTACTATCGACAATGCATTGAAGCAGATCAACAAGCAGAGAGCAGACCTCGGTGCATACCAGAACCGTTTCGAACTTGCATACAATGGCGTTGCAATTGCTGCTGAAAACCTGCAGGCTGCTGAATCACGCATCCGCGATACTGATATGGCAAAGCAGATCGTTGAGTACACCAAGAATCAAATCTTGATGCAGTCAGGTACGGCAATGCTTGCACAGGCGAACGCACAACCCCAGTCGGTTATCCGCCTTCTTCAATAGCGCTCAAGAAAATCGGGAGAAAACACACAAATCCTTAAATCAACAGCAAGGTTTTGAGTAAGAGAGATCTCTGGATGTTATCTCTTTTCCCACGACTTAAAAGGAAGAAGAAGCTGCGCCCTTCTTCTTCCTTTTTTTTATCTAAAAATATGTAAATCACGTAACTGATATAACTTCATAAAGATTATTGATACTACAGCCGAAAATGTAGTAGAAAAGGTTTATCCGGCTTAACGGTAAAGGGGTTAGAGTGTCCGATATGAATATTCCCGG
>CAUVKE010000085.1:0-5812 GCA_963552415.1 uncultured Treponema sp. | reverse complement strand
TTTTAAAATGAAGAAAACAGTATCTTTTCTTTTTGCACTGATTGCAATCGCTTTTGTGCTTGCATCATGTGACAAGCCCGCACAGCAGCAACAGGCTGCTGCACCCGCCGTAGAACAAAAAGCTGCGGCTCCTGCACCGACTGAAGAAGAGGCAGCAGGTTTTGATGAGTTCCCGCTTGGAGACGAACAGGATGTCGGTCCGCTCCACGTCGGTGGTGTTTACTTCCAGCCGGTTGATATGGAACCCGCCGGAAACAGCCTTTCCAAGAACGAAGCCGATTGTCACGTTGAAGCGGATATTTCCGCTAATGAAAGCGGCGCGGCCTTGGGCTATGGTGTAGGCGACTTTGTTCCTTATCTCCATGTTAAGGCATATATCCAAAAGCACGGATCCAACAAGGTTCAGGAAGTTGCGTTTATGCCGATGAATGCGAGCGACGGCCCCCACTATGGTGCAAACATGAAGTTTGAAGAAGGTCTCGGCAAGTACAACGTGAAGTTCGAAATCAAGGCTCCGGGCAACGATTACCTGTTGCACGTTGACAAAGAAACCGGTGTTACCAGCCGTTTCTGGACAGAACCGCTCATCGTCGAATGGAACGATTTTGAATGGAAAGGACCCCAGTGGTAAACAGTATGCAGTTTTAAGGCGATGCCGATTTGATTTAAACAGTTAATCGACGCACCTTACAATAGACCTGTTCGACAACGCAGTTATCAAATATGTCCAATCTGCTTTTCCACAGTATGCGGTAACCGTTAATCTTTCTTAAGAAAATACTTCCATTGTGAAGTCTCTTTTTTGAGAATTATTGACGGTTACCGCCGGTTTTTTCTTGGAGGTGTATCATTTTAAAATTTTATATACGAGTTTTTGAAGCTGGTATCGCCTTTGCCTTGGTATTGGCCGTTGTGTTTGCTTCATTTAAAACTCAAGAGTCCGAGAGAACGGAAGAATCCGAAAAAAAAAACGGCTTGTCGTTTTAATAAGTATGCTGCTGGGTTTTGCCGGCAGTATTGTTTCAGCAATTCTTAGATCAATTCCCAATTATATCAACAGGACACGCTTTGCCTTTTGGTCGATGGTTCCTGTTACTATCGCGCTCGTCTTTCTCCTTATTCTGCTTTTTATTTCAACTAACCATAAACAAAAAAGAGCGCGCCTGTATGAAAATCTTTTTAGCGCGGCAATTTTCTTATATGCAGCATCGATGCTGTTTTACTATCTTCCCGTTATTATCATGCTGGCAACCACATTGGTCAATTACGGCGAAAGTGCGGTAAGCACTATGGTCTTATTCAGATTGATAGGCTATGTACTCGGCATTGTGTGTATGCTGTGTGCCGGTTTAGCAGTCTATAAAACGTTGATTAAATTATCAGCTATAGAACTCAAGGTATCGGTTGCGGGCGCACTGTGTATTTTCGGTATTACACAGGTTGTCGTTATTTTACAGCGCCTCTATTCGTTAGGGATTATTCCCCGCAACGATGTAATATTTGCGTTCATTGCGGCAGTGGTGAACCACGCAAATTTCTTTACCTTTGCAATTATCTTATTCATTATGATTCCGCCGATTATCCTCTGGCGGAAGAACCGGACAATTACGGAAACGTATCACAACAATGCCGAACTGCGGAAACTGAAAGCGCAAAAACGTAATGCCCGCCGGTGGGCGAAATTTTCGCTGGTCTTGCTCATCTGTTCGGTCTTATCTCTGTCCGTTTTGCGGCAGTATGTTGATCGGGAGATTCCGCTTTCGCCGCCGGAAAATTATACCATTGCCGACGGCATGGCGATGATTCCCATTGCGGAACTGGAAGATGATAAACTGCACCGGTATGCGTATACCTCGGAGCAGGGGATTGAAGTCCGCTTTATTGCAATTAAAAAGAGCGAAGGTTCTTACGGCGTAGGGCTTGATGCGTGCGATATTTGCGGCCCTTCGGGATATTTTGAGCGGAACGGAGAGGTTATCTGTAAACTCTGCGATGTCGTTATGAACAAGGGAACCATCGGTTTTCCGGGCGGGTGTAATCCCGTACCTGTTGCCTACATCGTTCATGACGAAAAGATTAAAATAAAGATAACCGATCTCGAAGCGGAAGCGTACCGTTTTAAATAGGAATACCCAGATGGAGGTTCGATAGCAATTATGTTTTGGAGAATGATAGCCGGTTCTCTCTTCCGTCAGAAAGGGAAGATGGCGATGATTGCATTTACCATTGCGCTGGGTGCGAGTCTTTCAAGCGCAATGCTCAATACGATGCTCGGAGTAGGGGATAAGGTAAATCAAGAGCTGAAAACCTACGGAGCGAATATCAATGTTGTACATAAAGAGGCATCGCTTCTTGATGATATTTACGGAGTAGAGTCGGGAAGTACCAAAAAGTATTTACGCGAGGATGAACTGTATAAAATTAAGACGATATTTTGGGCGTACAATGTCGTTGACTATGCTCCGTTTTTAAACGTCTCCGTTGAATACAAGGGACAGAATAAGCCCGTCCGCGTCACGGGTACGTGGTTCGACTATGAAATAGACTTGCACACCGGACAGGAAGTTATTACCGGTATCCGGCGTATGCGCACGTGGTGGGAAGTAACCGGTATGTGGGCTCCCGATACCGATGATTCCAGCTGTATGATCGGCAGCCTCTTTGCAGGTCGTAATGCCATTCATGTCGGCGATGTAATCGAAGTGACAGGCCCTGCCGGAAGCGCATCGTTGACTGTTTCCGGCATATTCAATTCGGGCAGCAACGAGGATGAGTACATCTTTACGACTATTCATACGGCGCAGCGGCTGTTAGGAAAAACCGATGTATGCGAAAGCATCGAAGTAAGCGCGCTTACGACGCCCGATAACGACCTTGCACGAAAGGCTGCGCGGAACCCTTTAAGCTTAACCATCAAAGAGATGGAGGTATGGTACTGCACCGCGTATGTCAGCAGTATCTGCTATCAGATTCAGGAAGTGATTACCGATGCCGTTGCAAAACCGGTGCGGCAGGTCGCCGAATCCGAAGGGGCGATTTTAAATAAAACCACGCTGTTGATGCTCTTAATAACGGTGTTAAGTTTGCTCGCTTCCGCATTGGGAATTTCCAACCTCGTAACGGCAAGCGTGATGGACAGACGCGCAGAAATCGGTTTGAAAAAAGCGATCGGCGCGAGCAACACGGCGGTTACCGTATCGGTGTTGACTGAGATTATGATTATCGGATTAATCGGCGGAACAATCGGTTACTTTGCCGGATTGGGCTTAACGCAGATTATCGGAAGGAGCGTATTCGGTTCGGCTATTCCTCCCGCGCCGATGGTGATTCCGATTGTCGTGCTTATCATCTTCCTTATCACCCTGCTCGGCAGCTTGCCTTCGGTACGGTATTTACTCAAACTCAATCCTACGGAGGTGCTGCATGGAAAATAAGATGTACGCCGAAAGCGGAAAGAGCGGATACGGGAGTGAAGCGCTATGACAAGAAATAGAATGTATTTAAAGATGATTACAAGCTCGCTGATACGCCGCCGTTCGCGGATGCTTGTCGCATTGTTGGCAATTGCAATCGGCTCTACGGTGCTGTCGGGCTTACTGACTATTTACTATGATATTCCGCGTCAGATGGGGACGGTGTTCCGCTCATACGGCGCAAATGTGATATTCCTTCCGACGGAAAGCGAAGCTAAGATTGTGCAGGAGCAAATCGGCGCTATTAAGCAGGTGATTGACCCCGAGAAGCTGGTCGGTTTTGCGCCGTATATCTATCAGTCGGCAAAGGTGAACGAACAGCCGTACATGATTGCCGCGACGGATTTGGAAAATGCAAAAAGCAACAGTCCGTATTGGCTTATCCGCGGGGACTGGCCGCACAATAAAAAAGAAGTGCTGATAGGGCACGAAATAAGCCGTAATATCGAACTGTCGGTCGGCGATACCTTTATCGTCAATACGCCGAAGGCGAACGGCGATGTTACCGTCAACGAATGTACGGTGTCGGGTATCGTTACCACCGGCGGCGTAGAAGAAGAATTTATCTTTATGAGCCTTGAGGATATCAAAGGGATTATCGGCTACGATGATCAGTTTGATGTTATCGAATGCAGCATCGACGGTAATCAGGAATACCTTAAATCGATCGCCGACACCGTGTCGAAGCAGGTGAGCGGTATTACGCCGCGGCTTGTAAAGCGTGTAACGGAATCTCAAGATGTGGTTTTGAACAAGCTGCAGGCGCTCGTGTGGATTGTTACTATTATCGTGTTGTTCTTAACGATGATCTGCGTAACGACGACGATGATGGCGGTTGTCGCGGAACGCAGAAAAGAAATCGGCCTGAAAAAAGCGCTCGGCGCCTCAAACAGCAGTGTTGTGAAAGACTTTATGGGTGAAGCGGTGATGCTCGGTTTGATTGGCGGTATCTTGGGCGTGGTATTAGGCTATGTGTTTGCGGACAACGTGAGTATCAGCGTATTCGCCCGCGAGGTTTCGTTTCCGGTACAGCTTGCGCCGTTTACAGTTATCGCCTCGATTATCATCACGATTGTTTCCTGTTTATTCCCGGTACGCGCCACGGTAGACATCGACCCCGCTTTGGTTTTACGCGGGGAGTAGCAAAGGAGGATTATATGGATATTTTAACATTGAACGGAATTTCAAAGATTTACGGCGACTTAAAAGCCTTAGACAACATAAACTTAAACGTAGAAGAAGGCGAGTGGCTGTCGATTATGGGGCCGTCCGGTTCCGGTAAGACGACGCTGATGAACATCATCGGCTGTATGGATAAGCCGTCGCTCGGCAAGATTGATTTGGCGGGGCAGGATATTTCGAAATTATCCTCGAAGGAATTAACGGTCGTACGGCGGGATACCATCGGCTTGGTCTTTCAGCAATTCCACCTGGTCAACTATCTTACCGCGCTTGAAAACGTGATGATGGCGCAGTATTATCACAGTATGCCCGATGAAGAAGAGGCGATGGAAGCGCTTGCGAGCGTCGGCTTAAAGGAGCGGGCAAAGCACCTTCCCAATCAGCTGTCGGGCGGAGAGCAGCAGCGCGTGTGTATTGCCCGCGCGCTCATCAATCACCCCAAGCTCCTGCTTGCGGACGAACCGACCGGCAACCTCGATGAAAAAAACGAGCTTTTGGTTATGGAGATTTTTGAAAAGCTGCACAATACCGGCAGTACCATTATCGTTGTTACCCACGATCCGGAGGTTGCCGATCAGGCGGAACGGATGGTTGTACTTGAGCACGGAAAAATCGCGCGCATCAAAAAGATGAGCAGAACCAGACCGGTGCTGCAAAGATAAGGGTATCTTCTATTCCGAAGGATGCGAAGCAAATCTAGGGAAGTGCTGATTAAAGCGAGGAGCGCATTTAATCAGTGTTTCCCCAACCGAGCTTTTTGCAGATGCCCAACAGAATTAAGATTCTCTTTAAGGTTGGAAATGTGTGGTTTTTGAAGTAACTTTGTTAAAATAGACTTTGTACTATCTCCGCAATGCGTCGGTCATTTTGCGGGTCGGTCATGTCGATGTGGTGAACATTCGGGAAGGATTGGAAGAACGTCTGCTGCCGTTTGGCGTAACGTTTGCTGTTGCGCTTAATGAGGTTTTTCACCGCATCGAGCGGAGCGGCTGCCGGCGCATCAGGGGATAGCTCAAAAAACTCCCGATACCCGATTGCCTTCATTGCAGGATATTCGGCTGTGCAGCCTTCTGAAACGAGCTGTGCAATTTCCTGTTGCAACCCTTGCGCAAACATCTCATCGACACGGGCTTCGATGCGCTGGTACAGTTCATCGC
>CAUVKE010000084.1:0-5844 GCA_963552415.1 uncultured Treponema sp. | reverse complement strand
AGCGCAAAGGGGGCGGTAACCGATTCCGCAATAGGAAAGAGCAGCGCCTTTGTGCCGGAATCTACGGCTGTATAAAAACGCAAGGCTTCCGCCGACAACCCCTCTTCCGGATTTCCCGACGGAGGCTCCGCCGTAATAAGGTCGAGCGGCACGCCATGCAGCACCTCGCTTTCCGCCTTGTAAGCGCCTTTAAAGCTCACCGTGTCCCAAACCGTATACGGCGTTACCGACAGCGGATAATCGAGCGCGACGAGGGAATCGGGATCGAGGTTGACGGTAAATATTTCCTGACTGACCCGCTCGCGGCACAGGAAAGATTGATGCGGAAGTTCCGCCGGTTGCTGAGTAATCCGCAGCGGCTGCTCCGGTTCGCCGGGCGCCGACTTTTCGTAAAAGCCTTTTTGCGGACTCCAACCGGACAGGTACATACGGCGGAATAAGTGTGAATCATACTCCTGATCGACATGCACCACCATCACCAGATTGGTGTTCATCTTTACTTCATCCTGCAACTGCAAAAACTGAGAAAAATCGAACTCAAAAAGTTTTTGTTCAAGCAGTCCGCCGTTATTGCCGACGGAGCCTTTATTAAATGTCTTGATGAGGAGCGCGAGCAAAACCGCTGTTAAGCCGATAAAGATGAGTGCAAACGCTGCGAACCGTCTGCGTTTTAAAAACGGAATGCAGAGCAGTGCTGTTTGTAGCAGCATGAAAACACCGGCAAATCCCGCCGCAAAGATCGGATGTGAAAAGGCTGTCAGGCGATAGTGCTGCTGCGGAAAAAACAGCAGGGAGAACACGAGAATAGCAGCAAGCGGTTCATAACGCCGCCACCGTTCGGTAGAAATGAACAGCGCTGTTGAGGCAACGCTGATGAAGGCGGTGAACGCAAGTAAGCCGAATATCAGCTTGATGCGCAAAAAGAGGGTATCTGCAATAAGCTGCGGTATCAACGCGAGCAAGCCAAGGACACATGCAGGGATAAGCAGCGCGGCGGAAAAGCCGATAATCGCTGCCGCTTCCGCACGAATTCCCTTTCTATGCAGAAAGTGAATTACCGCCGTGCAGCAAAGCCCCCATACCGGCAGCGCCGCTGCGGGCAGAATACCGGCAAGATAGCGGTACGGTACCGAAAGAAGCAGCAGGAGTGAACAGATACGGAGCACAGCGGCAGGTTTAGAGTAGTTCTGCATGGCAATTTCCTGCGGTAAAGATACGGAGTTCCCGTTCGGCAGCTTCCTGCACCTTTCGATAAAAAGCATCCTGCCGTGCGGAAGCGGCGGAAGAATACAGCAGCCGGTGTATGTACTCCCTGCTCAGAACACGATGCGCTAGCTCATCGGGCTGCATAAAGTCTTCCGATGCCGGCGGCGCGGCAAGGCAAAAAAATGTTTCAACGCCGCTCCGGCTGTAAGCGGTGATTTTCCGGTAAGCGGTAATATTTTGATAAGCTGCAATGTGTTCTCTGCCGCCGCTTATACTTTCTGTATGCGGCGGGCGAAACGGCGCAGCGGCTGCATTTCGAGGGACACCTCCGGTCGGCATATAACAGTATAACAGTCCCCCGCCGTCCGGCACTGCCTGAAAGACTTCCGCCGCGTCGGGAAGCGCTTCCGGTGAAGCACGGAGCGCCGGTATGGCTAGCAGATTTTGTATCTGCGCAGCAGCGGCGGATGCTTCTTCCGCTATTTCATATCGCTGTAAGGATTGCTGGGAATAATCGTATAATAGAAGAGAACATTGGATACCGGCATTGAGCAGCTCTATAATCACGCCGGAAAGGCGGCCGATAAAGGCGTCAAACACGGAGGCAACCCAAGCCCGCTCTTTTTTTTTCATGCACACCGGTTCTTCTATATATATCGTTAAGCGCTTAACCGGCGGCGGTTCAAAAGCGCCGAGCTTTATGGAAAGCGTATTTGTGTGTGCGTAGAGCTTCCAGTGAATTTTCCGCGGATCGTCGCCGGGAAAATACGGACGCGATTCATAGAGTTCATGCGTGCGCTCTTGTGAGGGAAGGTCGTTTACGGCGCGGGAACGGAGATCGGGAAATACCGTTTTTTGCGGCGGAAGCGCCGGCTGTACTACAATGTAGGGTACGGACAGACAAGGCGGCTGCGTATATGCCGCGGCAAAAAAACCGGCAAAGTCACGGATATTGAGATACTGCCGTTTATAAAAGTACCGTCCGCGGGTTAGATTTTCAGGATGATATTTTGTTTGTATTCCCTGCAAGGGGATGGAGAGACATGCGGCCGTCTCTGCGGTAGGTTCAGGCGATAGTGAAAACTCAATGGTATAAAAGGCTGCGGTTCCGGAAATACAAGGCGGGAAGGTCTTTGCAGCGTCGGACTGAGAGGTTTTGGAATGGGCGGGAATAACCGTAAAGCCGCCGCCGTTTGCCGTTAGTTCAGGTTCTTCCGATTTCCAACAAAAAGCGGTAATGCCCACGACTGCGGCGGCAAAACTCGCATAGAGGGTGAGTAATCCGCCGCAAACCGCACTCAAAAGCTCTCCGCGGAGCAAGCCGCTTATTAAGAGCAGCGCACCCATCGCGGTGTATACTGCGCCGTGCCTCGTAATCCGTATCCGCATCATGCCTTATTGTGCCTCAGCCGGTTTTGTCCAATCCGTTTGTTTGTCGGCGGTGCGGATAACCGCTTCGGTAATGCTGCTGATGAGTTCCGAAGCCGCACCGTCGCCGGTTTTTATCAAGCACCGGTGTGCAAGTACGAGGGAGCTAAGCGTGCGGATATCTCCATCCTCAACCCAATTGCGTCCGTTGACAAGCGCAAAGGTGCGGGCGAGGTGCAGCAAATGCAAACCGGCGCGGGGAGAGGTTCCGAGCTTAAACGCAGGATGAGCGCGGGTCTCTTTTCCGATTCGCGCGATTATCTTTTCGAGTACGGGATGCACAAATACCTGCCGCTGTTCTTCCCGCGAAGCTGCGATATCCTGTATGGAAACAACCGGCGTAACCGGCTCCGGTTCTGCAGCGGCAAGGTGCGTTTGTTCATGCAGCAATTCGATTTCCGCTTCTTCATCGGGGTAGCCGATCGACAGGCATATACTGAACCGATCCAGCTGAGCGGCAGGGAGCGGATAGGTGCCTAAACTTTCCACAGGATTTTGCGTAGCCGCCGTAAAAAAGAAGGGGCTTAACGGACGGGTTACCGTACCGGCAGTTACCTGCCGTTCAGCCATCGCTTCCAGCAAGGCGGACTGTACCTTCGGCGGAGTGCGGTTCAGCTCATCCGCAAGCAGGATGTCCGCGAACACCGGACCTTCCATAAATTCAAAGGTATTCAGCCCTGCATTAAAGACTTCCACGCCGGTGATGTCGTAGGGCAAAAGATCGGGGGTGCATTGGATACGCCTGAACCGCGCCGGCTGCCCGTCTTTTTCGATGAGCGCTGCAAATGTTTTTACCAGTGTGGTTTTTCCGACGCCCGGCACATCCTCTAAAAGAACATGCCCGCCGGTCAGATATGCGGTAATAAAAAGCCGGAGAACATCCTTCTTTCCTTTAATCGCTTTTTCCAGTGCGGAAAGAAGCCGTTCCGCCGTTTTTTCGGTATTCATAGCGGAGATTATAGCATAGTATGCGGAACACCTCAACTTTATAAAAACGGCGTCCTCAATCTCTTTTGAAATATACAACGCATCTACGTTGCCTATTTCAAAAGGGTCTGCTTGAGTTTTTAGAGGCGCCCTATAGCATGACCCCGCACGAATAAACCGAAGTACCAATTTCCCGTTCTCTTACACTCCATCCGTTTACGGCAATACATAAAACTTAGCCGGCGATAGAGGCTGGAACTTATTAATACCGTCGAGCCAAAAGTCGCTGCCATCGTCGTCGTTGCCGTTGTCTAAATCAAACTGGTATCCTCCTAATACTTCTTTATCGTTCTCGCTCTTTAGAACACCGCCGCTGGAGTCAAAGGTTTTGTAATTAAACTTAATATATCCTTGTCCAGAGGTATTTACTTCGGTAACGTACATAATGCCGTAATTAGCTTCACTTGTTTTATAAAGCAGCAGTTTGCCCTCCAACTTATCCTTGGGGTTAATTCCAGTACTACTCGTATAATTCATAGAAGATTCTACGTTTTGTATCGCCTTTTGCGTGATATTGTTAAAAATGTCAGTGATATTGACTGTCAGTTTACCGTTCGTGTCAACATACCAGTTTTTCTCAAGAGTTCCTCCCCGCGTTACGGCGAATTTGGTGTGGTTCGAGCTGACTCCGCTGCCGGTAAGCACCTGCGTACCCACCTGGTAATTGCCGTTCGGTACCGTGATGCGGGCAACGGGAGCGTCGCCGGTCAAGGAGTCTTCAACGGTTATCTTTGCGTCGTTTTTCAAATACACGTCGTTATTTGTATCGACTTTTGCGTTTTTTTTCATTGTAAACCTTGTGTCGCCGTTATTGACATACACGCCGCCGCCGGCGCCCGCTTTGTTTGCGTCATCCTCATTCTTGCCGCCAATGCTGCCCCCATTGATTATTACGGTAGAGGGCGTACCGCTTTTCGTTTCTGCATAGACTGCACCGCCGCTTCCTTTCGTCTTGTTCCTTTGAAGCGTGCAGTTTATCATTTCGACGGTTGCACCGCTCACGAAGATTGCACCGCCTGTGCTGGTTGGAGCGGTCGTCGTGCATTCGTTAATGGTTGTGCTTGTAAGCGTTACACTACTGCCGTTGAGGCATCCGATAGCCCCGCCGGCGACCGCTTTGCAGTCTTCGATACTGCAGTTCTCAAGTTCCGCCTTACTGCTGCTTCCGTTGACCAAAATAGCGCCGCCGCTTACTCCTCCGGTACCTTGGCCGCCTGTAAGCTTCAGTTTTTTAAGCGTGAGCTTGTTGCCACCTGATACGCTAAAGATGCGGAATGCACTCGAGCCGAGGCTGTCTCGATTTGCGTTAAGAATGTCCCTCTCCTTGTTCGTGCCCTCTATCGTGAGGTTTTTATTTATGACGATTTCACCGTTGTTGCCGCTGTCGGTCGTCGCCTTTATTTCGCCGTTTATGGTGATAGTGGCGCCGACGTCAGCGATTTCAACAACTTTTTTTAGCAGCTCCCATTCCTTTCCTCCATTGTCGCCTTTGTTTACGATTGTCTTCTTCTTAAACTTAACCTTTACGTCTTTATTTTCGGTTATGTTGGAAAGCGTTGCTGTTGTATTAGGCGTATTTGCCGTAGCGCCCGTCCAGTGGTCTACTTCCCAACCGAGATTGGGCGTTGCGGTAAAGGTTATACTGCCGTCGTACTTTACTGTAACGGGGTTTCCGCTTCCAGAGCCGCCGGTAACAGCCGTTACTCTGATACTACCGTCTGAACCGTCTACGTTGAAGTTTACCGTGTATGTTTTGCGCTTATAGTACAGTTTAACAACCGTGTTGCCTTCTGCGTCGATTGATGCAGAGCTAGACTCCATGCGCTCATAATTAAAGCCCTGATACTCTTTCTTGATAGCATTAACATCGATAGGCGCATTCGTCGTGCCGGTTTTAGACTCCGTATCAGCAATCGTATACTCATCATTCCCGATATTCTGCTGGTAGTGTTCTACCATGTACGCCGTATCGGTGCCCGGTACCCACTTGGCATAGAGCGTTATATCGCTCGTTACCGTGTCCATTGCGAAATTCCATGCTGCTTCTAAAGCATCGGCGCTTTTATGCCAACCGTCGACAGTATAGCCCTTTTTTTTAGGACGCGGATCGGGTTCAGAAACGGTAGTAGCGTGCAGCGCATTTTTATAAAACTCGGTAGTACCGCCATGATAGGTTCCTCCGTTTGCGTTAAAGGTTACCGTATGCCCTTTTACAACCTTATA
>CAUVKE010000083.1:0-5930 GCA_963552415.1 uncultured Treponema sp. | reverse complement strand
ATTAATCGACGGAGTTTTGTAATGTCCGTAATAGTATTGACACGCCATATCGACAGGACCGGCAGAACCCGAAAGGCGTAGTCCGTATTGCCCGTATTTTATTTGATGCATATCGGGCATAAAGGCATTCATACCGATTTTTGCGCACTCATCAAATTGGAAATTCTCTATAACCGCACCGGCTTTTTTTAAGGATGAAAGCAATTCCGCCTCCGCCTTTTGAACGGTTCCTGCAATTTCTTTTGCAATGCCAGTGGTAACTTTCGTTAAAAAAGGTTCCCCTGCCAAAAGTGTCTTAATTTCTGCTTCCGTGTACTGCGAACCGTCCGGCTTAGGCGGCAATATCTTGTTTGCTATTTCCGTTATTGAAACAGTAATTTTCTGCTTTGCAAGATTTGTTAGGAGTTTTTGTATTATTTGTTGTACCGTAGGATTAGTTATATTCCCAAGTAAAGCGGCTCCGTCCAACTTAGTCACTATGTCTTTCATATCAATAGTGATTGAAGTAGGAATATGAGAAGTGATATTTTTCAGCTCTTTTGAAATGGGGTCGTGCAGCGCTTTTTGTAAAGCGTTTTCATTAAAGGTTTGGGCTATGCGGGGATTGGAAACGGCTTCATTAAGCGATGCTTTTGCATTCCGTTTTATTTCAGTAATTTGGGGCGGCACCCATGCGCCTTTTAGAGAAAAACGGTCAGGCGTCATCAGCGGTGTCCATGCCGCTTCCAGTCTGAGCGGAATGGGCGCATTATAGGCAAGATGTACCATCGGTTCCGCAATGCGGCGGTCAATGTAGGCGGGAATGGTAAAGTCGGTAAAATCGTTCGCATTAAAAACGTCCAGAACGTGGAGCATATCGCCGCGTCCCCATACGAGCTTCATCTTTCCGGTTGAAAGCACAAAGCTGCCTAAGTAAGCGCGGACGGTAAATTCGTCAATAAGATCAAGCGGATAGTCGGCAATGGTGAGGGCATTGCATTTAAAATGAGAATCAAGTTCCGTCCGTGCTCCGCTGTATTTAAAGTTAATACCGAACACCGGTATGGCTTCCGTCCGTTTGAGGTCTTTATGCGGGTACATCCGTATTCCCAGATTGGCGAAACCTGAAAAGTCGATAGTACCGGAATTGCCCGAACCGCTGCCGGAACTGCCGAAAGACGTACCCTCATTTGTACTTGTGCTTTCCGCCACATCAATATCATCAAAAAAAGAATCTTGCGCAAAAAGATACATACCGGTGCAGCAGAGCAGCGCCGCACACAGCATTATTATTTTTTTCATATAACCTCCGGACAGCGCACAACCGGCATCGATTGTGCGGCAATTACATTGGATACATAACAAACACCGTGCAGGAATGTTCACATCCCTGCGGGTAAACACTTCACTGTTACAGTCTTCCCGTATTCAAGAAATTTTGAGTAAACAGCTGATCATTAATGGGTTTGTCTATTTCTATTTTTAAAATTTCAAGCACGGTACTATGATTGGTTTGCACATTGGTGAGCTTACTTTTCATCGGAAACCAATAGCCCTGTTTTTGTTCCAGTGTTTCTACGTGCAGCACCTTTAAAAGTTTTCCTTTTTTATCGTACATTTCCGCCTTCACCGGTACGGAAGTACCCTTGTCAATGTAGGCAATTTTTTTTGAGTACCGGCTGCTTTTCGGATCAACCGGTACCGATTCAACTTTCCAGCACTGATACGAATCAACGATTTCTTCACCGAGCAACGTATGCGTATCCTGCTCGATTTTTCTGGTTTCAAGGTCGTCATAGTCGGCATCGGTACCCATAAAGGACTTTGAACCTTCGGCTCCTGCAATACGGCGGACAGTCCTGAGCGCAGGCAGATAAATCCATTTATCGTTTGCCCGGTCTTTGTTCACAATCTGTAAAAAGCGCGTATCTTTTACCGAAGCAGGTTTACGGAATGCAATAACAGCAGCGCCGGTTTTATCGCCCGGGTCTTTTGCCCACTCTTCAAGCATACGCTCTTCCGTGTTTCCGTTTGAATCAATGAGCGCCATTTTTACTGCGCTATGGGTAAACAATGGACGCTTTACATCAAGCGACTTTTGTACGATTGCAGTACCGTCTTCCGCAAAGGCGTTAGCGGCGCAACACAGCAGTACACACAGGAGCGCAAAACCGTTCCGAAAGAAACCGGCTTTTAGAGTTGCCCCATTTTTTAATAACGAACTATTCATCTTTTTCTCCTTCTGACCTTTGTACACTCGACCTGTCCAATCACTTCGTTGTCGAACAGGCTTACTACCTACCGTGTACTTGAGCCATAAATTTCGGTTTAACCATATTTAATACAACAGGTAAAATCGTTAATGACGCAACCGAGCTGGTAAGCATTACTGTTGCAACCAAAAATCCGACAAACCTGAGTACGACAAAGTTTGAAAAGCACATAACCAAAAACCCGCAACCGACGGAAAACGCATTGACGGCTATTCCCTTTCCCGAATGACGGAGCGTGTTCAAGGTAACCTGCGTTAAATTATCACTTGCAATTCTTTCGTTATGATAGTTGTTCATAAAGTGAACAGTGTAATCAATACCGATACCGATGGCGATTGCGGCGACTAAACTCGTTACCATATCAAGGTTTATTCCCGTTAAGCTCATAATGCCGAAGTTGAGCAAAATAGAAACCCCAAGCGGAATAGCCCCGATAATACCGGCGATTACTGAGCGGTAGAACACTGCTAAAATGAGGAACACTATCCCAACCGCCAAGACAAGAGAGGACACTTGACTCGAAATAATCATCGAAGTCATTGCAACTTCCATTTCACCCAAGCCCGCCGCTTCAAGAGTATAGCCTTCGGGAAAATGCGTTTCGGCAAAGCGGCGCGCATCGCTGATAACATCTTTTATCTTACCCGTATCGTGCGTCCGCATGATAATCTGCATTCGGCATGTCTTAGGTTCCAGCGTTTCGTCAAGAAGTGCATCAAGAGAACCGGAATACAAAAGCAAATACTGAGTAACGATATCTTTCAATTCCGCCTGTGTGCTAACCGGATATTTTGAAATATCTGCCGGTATTTCGTAGTAGGCGGCGCCGCGGTAATTGAGCTGCTTTTTTAATGCATCCATAAACTCGGTAACGGTCAAGTCGCTCTTGTTTGCAGAGGCATAAGCTGCGGTAAAAAGCGCAATGGTTTCATCTGCATTAAGCGGCTGATTTTTGTAGCGGGCAAAAACGGCATTAACTGCATTTCCGCTTCCGTCCAATTCTGCATACCGCGTTTGCTCACTGCCGGCTTCTTCTTCATCGAAAAAACTTTCAACACTGCCGGAAGCGCCGCCGGTTCTTTGCACCGTTTCGGATTCATCTTCAAAAAAGCTGTCAAAATCAGATGAACCGTTTTCATCCGATCCCACGGATCTTACGGCTCCTACGGAAAAATCTGCCGAGGCATTTTGCGGAACGGAAGTTCCTTGAACCGCTGCACTTGAATGCATCACCTGGTTCATCCGTTTTACAAACTCGGTAAATGATACAACACTGCCGATTGCCGGATTGTTTGCCTGTAAGTAAGTTTCCAAATTTTCCATCTCGCTTAGGATCGCAGGATTACACATATCCCCCTTTTCTTGCCCCTGTATTACTAAACTGAAACCCGTGGTGCCGACATACGTGGTATCGATGGAACTGACATCATTACGCACCTTTGAGTTTTTCGGAAAGTATTCCAAAAAGGCGGATTCAATATTTAAGTGCATAATGCCCACAACCGAAAGGCCGACAATAACCAAAAGGCCGAATACAAACCGCCCTTCCCGTTTATTAAAATAAGCATAAATTCGGTCGAGCATCGCGCCTTTCTTATTGACACCGAGGGCAGCAAGGCGTGCATTGTTTTTGACGGCACGGAAACTCATCCGTTTTTGCTGCCGCTGAATAAGACGCACCGGTTTAATCATCAGTATTGAAGGAATAAACACGAAGGCAAGCGACAAGGCAATTATAACACCGACAGCGCTGAAAAGCGCAAAGGATTTAAGCGGACGGATGGGACTGGTGATAGTCGAAATAAAACCTGCAATCGTGGTAATTCCCGCAAGTAATACCGGAGAACGGGCGCTTTTCAGTGTTTCTTTAATAAGCGCTTGATGCCGCAGCTTGTCGGTAATCAGCGGCTCTTTTTCCAACCGCTGATAATAATAATTAATAATATGAATACCGTACGCAGACCCTACTGCAATCAGCAGTACCGGCAAACAGCTTGAAACAATCGTGAGCGGCTCCCCGATCATCGCCATAATCCCTGCCGTCCATATTGTACTGATGAGCACGGTGATAAGCGGAAGCAGGGTGCCTTCCGCATTGCGGAATGAAAGAAAAAGACAGAGCAGTACCACAACGGTAATAAGCGGAATTAAATTTTTTAAATCCGCATACATAAATATTTTTCCATATTCACCCAATACCGGGTCTCCTGCAATTTTGTACTTGAGGGAAGCATGAGCGGTCAAATGCTTGTTGACGACATCAACGGTTTCATAATAAAGCCTACTGACTTCAGGCGGCGTTGCGTCTGAATTTAAGGTAGCGATAATTTGCACTCCTCTAAAATCGGAGGAGATGAGCGTACCGATATATGCCTTAGGCCATTCTAAAATCCGCTGCTTGAGCTGCTGCACCTCGGCAGCGGTACCTGAAAAGTCTTCCGGAATTAATTGTCCGGTACTCAAGTGTCCATCATCATCGGTGATAAAATCGACATTGGTAATGGACTTTATTTTCACGATATTATTCAGTTGTTCCAGTTCTTCGGTAATTTTTCCGATTACTGCAAGACTTTCTCGGTTCAAGATAATATCTTCGTTCGTTTCAATAACAATATCCATAACATATTGATCGCCGAATGTTTTAGTGAGTGCATCAAACTTCCGGTACGATTCATGACTTTCAGGAAAGAAATGGCGAAGCTCATTATCCATGATAATGTTCGGCAGCTTATAAACAAAAAATGCCGTAACCGTCGCAACAAGCGCCAAAGCTGCATAACAGAGTTTTGTTCCGTCTTTACTTTTTTGCATTATATTCCCCTTCAATATTCATTCATTTTTTTAGGCAGGAACGATTCATTCCGATTGAAAATTAATCAGCACAACTCAGTATTTCTGAAAGATTTTTTTTATCAATTTAAAAAGGTCTTCACCGCGGTGGTTGTACCGGAACTCGCATTCTTTTAAGTGGAGCAATATATTGCTCGACGAACAGCCGTTGAATTTTGCGAGCCGTTTTTTTGCAAATGTCAAAAAATTCTCTATACCCTTTACATCGTGCTCATCACCTTCCTGTTCCGCACCAGCATGCCACACTCTATATTGATCATACTCGTTTAACGATACCGCTTCCGTCCGTGCCGTCTCATTTTCATACAGGGCAGCATACCGCTCATGCAGATTTTCCTGCAGCCGTGTTAAGAGATTGTCGTGAGAAAAATCTTCTAAAACAGTAATAAATACCTTTTTTCCTCGTCGTAACAGTCCCAATATCGGCCGCTCTTGCAAAACTCGTTTGAGCCGTTTTCCCAACACAGTCTTTGCTTCAAAACGAAGCGTTTCCGCCTTTATTCCGTTCATTAATTCATTATATTCGGCGATACTGTGTCGTACTATTTTTTCTCGAATGCCGGTAAAATAGCGGTTTACAGTATTCCTGTTTACGCCTGTAATTCTTGCAGTCGCCGTAGCAGTTAAATCTTCACTAAAACACAAAAAAATTCTATTCAATTTTGTTGTAGTAAGTCTTTGAAATACAATCATTTATACAATCCTTGAAGCAATTATTCTAGTCTAGGTTGTTTTCACAAGTTAATATACAACAAACAGAAAAAAAAGACAAGAGGGAACCTCTAAAAACCTCAGCTTTTTAGAGGTTTTCTTTAGATGTAATTTGCG
>CAUVKE010000082.1:0-6048 GCA_963552415.1 uncultured Treponema sp. | reverse complement strand
GCACCTACGAGGTGCGGCCGCACTTTGATTTACGGCAGCAGGTTTAGGTTAATCTGGTTACCGAGGTTTATCTTTGTTCAAGATTTCCTCACGTTTATCATCAACCTGCTGCCTGCCCCCTTATCCCGTCGGATAAGGGTACCACATTTCCCGGCAATTAAAAACATATCATCTTGCTTCTGCTTGAAACCACCGCCGTCCATGGCAAGTTCAAAAATTGACCTCCTTGTCAATTTTTGAACGCGAGTTTTTGCTACGCAAAAACGTCGCTTCTGCGTGGAACCAGCGGCATCCGTGCCGCTTCTGATACGTTGAGGATTCCCAGTAGCCGCACGTAGTATATAGCTTTTCGTAAGCCTTTTGAAATAGACGATGCAGATGCTAGGAGCGCACAAAAAACACCCGCAGGCGTACTTGTTGTACGTCGAGGACTGTTTTTTGCGAAGCGACAACGCAGATGTGTCGTCTATTTCAAAAGGACTCGCTGATGGCGCCAAGAGCGTCTATAGCCGCCTCTATCTCTTCCGTCGTATTAAACGTAGAAAAGCTGAAGCGGACAATGCCTTGCGCCTCGGTTTTATACGTCTGATGCACAAGCGGAGCGCAGTGGGCGCCGGGACGGGTTGCAATGCCGTAGCGTTCATCAAGGAGGCGGCTTACTTCCGCAGAAGGTACTGTCTTGAGGTTCAATCCGATGACAGGGCCGGGATTTTGCACGTTCGGCGCATAGACCGTGATGAACGGAAGATCGGCGGCAAGATTAAAAAAGTAGGCGCGCAGCCGGGCTAAATACGAAGCGGCATTTTCTTGGCCGAGCTGCTCGATATAGGCACAGCCTGCAGTCAGCCCTGCAAAGGACGGTACGTTCATCGTCCCTGCTTCAAAGACATCCGGCATCGTCGCAGGGTGGGTTTTGTCAAAGGAATGAATACCGCTACCGCCTGAAAATACCGGCTGGAAAGCAAAGTTCCCGTTGACTGCAATGCCGCCGGTACCCTGTGGGCCGTAAAGCCCCTTGTGTCCGGTAAAGCAGACAATGGTTTGCTCATACTGCGAAATATCCATCGGCATGGTACCGGCGCTTTGGGAGGCGTCGATAATCAGCGTCAGCCCGTTTTTTCTGCAAAGCCCGTAGATTTTCTGCATATCGGGAACCGCGCCGATGACGTTGGAGCAGGCGGTAACAATAACCGCTTTGGTGTTGCTCCGTATCTCTGCTTCCATCTCGGCGTAGTTAAGCTCACCCGTTTCAAGGTCAAAGCCGATAATGGAAAGTTCGGCGCCCTGTCTTTCCAGCTGATAGAGCGGACGCAGCACCGAGTTATGCTCAAGCGCAGTAGTGATGAGATGATCGCCCGCGCCGAACAAACTTTTAAACACAAGGTTCAGTGCCGCCGTCGCATTTTGGCAGAGCGCAACCTGCAGCGGGTCTTTTATATGGAAGATACGGGCGACGGCAACGCGGGTTTTATATAAAGAAGCAAGGGCAGCGCGGGCAGTCGTATGGGCTGATCTTCCCGGATTGGCAAATTGCTGCGAGGCAATCGCCTCATATACTGCATCCGCAACAGAGTCGGGCTTATGGAGCGTCGTAGCGCTGTTATCAAAATAAATCATACTAGTTACCGTTCATCCTTATCATTGTAATGTTATCGCTATTTGTTTTCCTAATGCGTATGCTATTTTCTCTAACGATCCGATTGATGAATTATATGCTCCATCAAGTATATTATTAATTGCACTTCGCGATGTATGTAATCTTTTTGCCATCTCATTTTTACTTATATTTTGTTTTTCCATTTCCGCTTCTAATTGATATATCAGAATCTTTTTTGCCGCCAGTTCTTGGGCTTCTTCATATAATCCTTGTTCGACCATAAAATCGCTAAATGATTGTCCCTTTCCATTCATTGATTCATCTCCTCAAATTCTTTTAATCGAGTTGCAGCGACTGCTAATTCTTGTTCAGGTGTTTTTTGTGTCTTCTTTACAAATCCGTGTAACAATATTAAAAAATTATTCTCAATCGTAAAAAAGATTCTCACAATTCCTTGTGAAATTGTGCTGCGAATTTCCCATAGATTGTTCCCCATTTTTCGTGCTAAAGGGAGCCCTAAAGGAAAGGTTTTCTGTACTACAAAAATATCAACACCGATAATTTTTCTATCGTTTTGTGTCAATGATAAAATAAAATCTCGGACAGGTTGTTTTTTATTCTTGGTTTCAAAAAAACAACCTGTAATAGTTCACTCCGTTCCATAGCTAATAGTACATTATAATGTACTAAATATCAAGATGATGACATTCGTTATTTCCCAGACATCTTCACCGCGGTTCTGTCTGCACCGTGGACGGTGAGGGTATACACATCCTGATACGCGGCTCCGCTTGTTTTTAATAAGTCAACCGCTTTTTCAGCATCTTCACGATTGACCCGCAGCGCCATTCCGCAGCCTTCTGAGATTTCCGGAGGGAGCGGGATCAGGCGGGCGCCGGATAGACCGCTCACCGCCATTTCCGCTGCGATTGCCTGATGAGTACTATCAAATGAAATAACGCAAAATACTTCGTTCTGCATAGCTTAGGGCTTTACGACCTTATTGGTACGCATAATTTCCGTAATACGGTACATATTGGTGGCCGAACCGACTTGCAGTTTCTCTTTTAAGCCGTAGAAATCCAAACACAGCCCGCACGCAAGCACTTCCGTCCCCTTTTCCTGCAAGGTTTTTAAATCATTGACGGTTTTTTCGTTCTCGGTTGCAAGGCGGACACCGGAGTTATACATCACCACCATTTTAGGAATACGATCCTGTTCGGTCAGCGCATACACAAAGTTCTCCAACAGCTTTGTGCCAAAGCCTTCATCACCGGTGCCCATCTTATCGGAATTGATCACCACAACATATTCGTCAGCGCCTTGTTCCAGTACGCTTGTGTCGTTCAAAATAGCACAAGCCTCACAACCTTGAAAGTCATAGAGTACGGTATATTCCGCATCGTTCAGCTTGGTAGCGCTTGCTTTGATATTCAGCTGTCCTGCCATCTTGGTCAGGTTCTGAGTCGCAATTTCGTTATCCACCCGTATCAGGATGTTTTCTCCTGCGGTGTTTTCACGCAATACTTTTTTCGTCATAATGACGGGAATGGGACACACTTTGCCCATCGCATTTACTTCAATCATCATTTTCCTCCATAAAGTATATGAGTTTGCGATTAGCAAACTCGAGATAAAAAGCGGAGGCGCTATTGTAGCCGATGCTTTTTATCATTCCTCCATATATTATCTCACCACAATCGGATAATCCGCACGCGGTTCGATGGCGCCGATTTGGAATAGACTGATGCCTGCCTCGGCAAAGGCAGGTTTGATTTTTTCTGCTTCGGCAGGGCTGACGGCAAAAAGTAAACCGCCTGAGGTTTGCGGGTCAAAGATGATTTCTTCGAGCGCAAAATCTTTTATGCTGAATTGAATTTTTCCTTGGGCAAAATTCCGGTTCCGCTGTCCGCCGGCGGTAAGTAAAAATTCACCGGCTGCCTGATACGCTGCTTCGATATAGGGAATATGGCTTGCGTCAAGGCGGGCGGTAAAATCCGTACCGGTCATTTCCGAAAGGTGTCCGCTCAAGCCGAAACCGGTTACATCAGTGCAGGCATGAACGGTAAAGTTCCGGAGAACCTCGGCTGCGTATTTATTGAGGTAGGTCATTGAGGCAGCCGCTTCGTCAAAGGCGGAGCGGGGGACTTCTCCTGCGCTGTACGCGGTGGTGATAATCCCGATCCCCAGTTTTTTGGTTAAAAATAACACATCGCCCGCCTGCGGGGTATTGTTCCGCCAAATGCGCTCAGGATGTATCGTTCCCATCACGGAAAGTCCGTATTTTATTTTGGGGTCGTGAATGGAGTGCCCGCCTACCAGCGCAGCACCTGCTTCTTTCACCTTTTCCGCGCCGCCGGTTAGGATGCTTTGCAGCGCTGCGTATGCATTATCATGGGTTGCTTCCTCAGGATAGCATACAATGTTCATTGCACATACCGGCTCTCCGCCCATCGCGTACACATCACTCAGGGCATTCGTTGCTGCAATCTGCCCGAAAAGGGTAGGATCGGTTACCATCGGCGGGAAAAAATCAAGGGTCTGTATGACCGCTATATCGGGTGTCAGCTGAATAACGGCCGCATCATCGGAGCTGTCGAAGCCGACCAATAAGCCTTCGTGTGAAGTCTTGGGGAGTGTTTTCAGTAAGGCGCTTAAAACACCGGCGCCGATTTTTGCATTGCATCCGCCGCAGACAAAAAGTTCATCGCCCTGTCCGCTTGCGGATTTATTATGATTTTCCATGTATTTATTATAATATATGAAGGCGCTTTTTACAAGCTGACTTTCCGGCCGTATAGAACAAACCTTCTGTAATTCATAATTACAGGGCACCTCTAAAAACTCGGTTAGATTTTTAGAGGTGCCCGACGAGTATTTTTGATAAGTCTTTACATTGTTATGACTTATCAAAAAACATCGCAAAAAAATCTAAGGAAAACCTCTAAAAAACTGAAGTTTTTAGAGGTTCCCTACAAATGTTTGGGCATCTGCAAAAAAGTAAAACCTATCGTAAGCACAGAGCTTGGCAGATAGGCACCTCAACCTCGCCATGGATGGCGGTGGTTCTAAATAGAAGCGATGTTTTGCCGAATGGCAAAACTCCTATGTTTTTTGTCAAGCAGAAAAGCAAAACTTTTTAGTTTTTTCTCTGCTTGACTGCCCCCGTCCTGAGTAATCCCTGTTTCACACGCATGCGTTATCCCACATTGCACGAATAACGCATGCAGCCGATTTATTTCCCGTGTTCGGTCAGCTTTCAATGTCTTGTACTCTTTGATGAGTTTGCGACGATTCCATTCCTTATCTGTTGGCACATCGACTGTCGGTAAATCTTCCTTAAAATTCGGCAACCGCAGCCTTTATCAAGCCTGTCGGCTTGTTCTGTAAGGAAACGGTTTATCTTATCCGCTAAAGCGGATTGCGAATCAAAAGGCGAGGATTGGCGAATTGCCGCACTTTTGCAACGAAATGAAAAAGTGCAACAATCCTTTTCATATATCTTAATTAACCGTGCAGTCAATATACAAGTTTGCGATAAGCAAACTTGAGCAGATAAAAGCTGACGGTATATTCGGCAGCTTTTATCCTGCGGCTCCTTGTGGTATAAAATAGGGAACAGGGAGCTTTTACCGGTTTATAGTTCACCGTAACTCCTATTCTCAGGTACATTATATCCGCCACGGACAGCATCATTAAAAAATGTACGTCCGTGTACATTTTTTAATTTCGAGTTTGTTCCACAAACTCGATTCTGCAGAGAACCACTGACATCCTGTCAAAAGCGATATTTTAGCTATGCTAAAATTCGTCGCCAAGTGTTGTACATGGACGTACAACACTTGGCAGAGGTGCGGCCACATTTTGATTCGTGCGGAGCAATGAAGCCCTTTGCCCGTTAGGGGATAATAAAAAGGACTGATATCCGGTTCCGATTGCCCAGTCGTATACTTCTTTCCACAGTTTATACGGCACTTCCGTTTTGCCAAGCTTATAAGGGCTCAATGTTACCTTCCGCCCTTCGCGGAATACCCCTTTCCAATAATTGTCTGTTCCGGGCAAAGACGCCGGATCCGGATCTATACCGGTAATCCCCGCTGCAGGCGGACTTATTTTTATAAAGCCGTCGCCTGTATCTTCAAAACTACCTACATCGCCGGAAGGTGGTGTAGGTGGGGGTGGTGGTGTTACCGCTTGTTGCTTGAAGGTTACGTTTACCGTTGTGTTTGCTGTAACTTTCACTTTTGCCGTTGCAGTATCGCTTCCAGCGGTACCGTCCGATTGCAGCGCATCGGCGGGCGTTACCGCTGGAAGCGATACCCCTCCCCCGATCTACTATGAATTATAAACACAGCGGAAGTACTCTACGCCGACGCTATTGATTTTTTATAAAATCTATATACGAACAAGCTTACTGTCGCACTGAAAACTTTATCTATCAAATTTGTAAC
>CAUVKE010000081.1:0-6069 GCA_963552415.1 uncultured Treponema sp. | reverse complement strand
AAACTCTATCTGCGCGAGCATGGCGGCAAGAACTTGCGGTTTTCCTTTTTGCGTTTGACTAAAGACTGAGAAATTCGCGCCCAAAGCGCCGGTCATATACAGCCATGCCCAATCCGGCCCTGCAAAGGATTCAAAAGGCAGCTCAAATACGTTTGCAAGAATCTTCATAGTCGTAACATGGCCGCCGTACCTCATTTTTACCTTGCCCTTATAGAATAAATCCCATTGGGACTGTAAGAACTGCCCGTAGTGAAGCTGTAATTTAACATTGTTATTAAAGAAGCTCAGCCCAACCCCCATATTCCACAGCGTCGACCCCCAAAAACCGACATCAAAGTGCAATCCCTGCACAATTTTGGGTACACCGTAGAGGAATTTATCACCTTTGCGCAAGGCTAAGGTAGTATTTGTAACAGCGACATTATCAGTCGCCAAACCCGCATACGTCAAGGATTGGTTATACGTTCCGCCTTCATCGGGCGTTATCAGCGTAACATCAGGGACGGTTTTATCAATGCTCACAATCATACGGCAAACGGCAACTTCGTTATTCGCCATACGGGCACGCATAAGCAAAAAGTGTTCACCTTCGGCCATATCGCCAGTTTCAAGCCGGTATTTCCAGTCGGTTTTTGAACCGAGGGGAATAAATGTTCTACCATTGTTCAAGCTGATCTCTACTGCAGCTACTTTCTTTGCAGCAATTTTCTGCCGAATACTTGCGGCGGTGGATTTATCTTTGAGTAAGAGAGTTTCCTCTTCGGTGAGGATATATCCTGCCGTACCCTTTAGATATGGCCGGTCAACGGCAAAATCCCCCATTGCAAAGTTATCAACCGTAATCCACGGACCTGTAGGCTTATAGGTTATCGAATGGACAACCGAAGTTTCCGGCTTATTTTTTACAATTTCCGTTTTAACCGATATTTTATGTTCACCTTCTGCCATGCCTTCAGGCGTTATTCTAAAGTTAAAATAACCGGTTGGCGAAAGAGTCGACGTGCCGCGCTCCGCTCCATCAATATATAAGGTAACCGAATCAGGGTAAATTGAACCGGATACTTTTCCATATATATTGAACTCACCGGTCAATGTTTCGCCGGTAAGCGGGGTTAATAAATCGATCTTACCTTTATCATTACTCCTCTCGATAACAAAGTTGCGGGCAATATTCGTAATGTTTCCCGCTGTATCGGAACCGACGATTTCAAGATTATACGAACCTTCGGGAAGTTCGGTAACATCGATATTCTTTACCGCAATGAGCTTGGATTCCAGCGCCATGTTTGAAAACTTTGCCGGGACCGTCTGACCTTGTAAACCTTTTATATGGATAACGGCTTCTTTTAAAGCGATCCCATCATATACTTGTCCTGAAACCAATAGTACACTATCGTATTTCCCTCCAGAGATAGGATAGTCAAACTTGAGCACCGGCGCGGTATTATCAATATTTACTAATGTGGAGGCTTGTGCTTCTTGCCCGTATTTATCGATAGCTTTTACGAATACGACGTGTGTTCCATCGGCAATAACGGCAGTATTAAAGTCGTAGTGCCAGTTTTCATCCCCTTCAACCTTAGAATACGTATTTCCGTTATCAAGCGAAATTTCAACGGACTGAATACCATTTTTATCGCTTGCAATTCCTGTGATAGAAATAAAGCCTTTCACCATTGTCGTGCTTGCGGGGGTTTGAACCTCAATAGCCGGCGGCGCAAGAGAAACTCGTACGTTCCGTTTAAAGACATTGCTCTTAACGCCGTAAATATCTTCGGCATAAATCGAAACGGTGTGCTCATTATCCGTAAAATCGGTTAAAGCAAACGGAACGGCAAAGGTATTCTTTACCTCCAGAGATTTTATTGTACCATTATCGATTTGATAAAAGACTTTTGAAACGCCGTCATCATCATAGACGACGCCGGAAAGTACAAAATCTTTTACAATAACGGCGTCTTCCACTGGTAAATGAACTTCGATAACCGGTTTATCCGACTCAGTATCTACCTCAAAGCCATAATCATTGTAAATCGAAACATTTCCTGCCTTATCGGTAAATCGGAATTGCATTCCTTTACCGATCGGCGCCGCTGCCGTACCGATAATTCGATGAGGAAAAGGTGAAACTTCTATCGGCTCCCAAGGATGATCGGCTCCGTCCGGTTTGTATTCTACTTTTTCCAGCAGTGAGTAGTTATCCGGTTTAAAAGCAATCAAAATCGAACCGTTTACCTTATCTCCTTCGCGTGGAAGAAGCATCGTAACGTGCGGTCCTTCCGAATTTTTATAAAATGTGCGATACACGGAATTTTTCTGCCCAAGTGCATCGACGGCATGTATACCTACAACAACAACTCCATCAGGATAACCTTCAAGTGCAATTTTCTGAGAAAACTTAGCAGACGAAAGCGGCTGAGCTTCGGAATCTCCAATAGTATATGTTATCGACTGCAATGCGGAAACATCGGAAACTGAACCGGCCAATTCCAGCGAACCTTTAATAATGCGCGGTTCGTCGGAAAGGGCGAGCGTAATAACGGGCGCCGTATTATCCACAAGGATATTCACACCGGAAGAAGTAAATGTACGGCCTTCGGTATCGGTAACGATAATCCGTATATCTTTATACAAGCCATCTTCGCTAGCGGTCAGCGTAATAACATGCCCTGAAAAAGACAGTTCGCACGGTATCGTAGAACCGGCTAATTCTACGGAAGCGATTTCCGCCCCGCCGACAGAACGGTAAACTCCGGTTAAAGTATTGTGACCGGATAAAACGAATGCCCCATCGGCCGATTTATTCACTTCTGCCCATGCAAACGCTTCTTCTTCTGCGGCAGCCTGTGAATCTATTAAAATAGTTTGAGAAACCGACCGTCCATATATGTCGGAAGCGTGAACCGCAATGGGAGTAATCTTACCGGCAAAAGAAGAATCGGCCGGGATACGGATAAGTGTATTTGCAGCCCCTCTCTTTATAGAAACGGGAATTTCGGCATTATCGGCAATATTGTACGAAACAGAGTCCAATCCGGCTCCGGCACTAACATTTATCGCAATGGAGGCGCGGCTATCAGCCGGTACAACCTGCACAACGCCGCCGGTTCCGTCAAGCCCGATAACGGGCTTCGTTCCCATTACCGAAAAAGCCGCCGTTTCGATATTTCCTTTTACTCCTTGCGGATTTACCGCATACACCGAAATCGTATGCGCTCCAGCCGAGATATCGGTAATGGGAACGCCGAACGCATTAATACTGACAGGGACTGTTTTTTCTTCTCCTTTATCGATTTTATACCGTATTTCCGACACCCCTGAGACGCTTTCGACGGAACCGGCAAGATAGATACCGTTCTCGGTAACGGCATTGGCAACAGGTTGCGCTATTGTAATGCGCGGGGCATCTAATGATTTATCGATCTTGATCGTTCGCTTTACCGTTGTAATATTTCCGGCAACGTCTTTAGCGGTAATCTCCACCGTTTCGGTTTTGTTTGAAGAGTTGCTGACATCGAATTCTTTGACCCAATAGGGATTCCCTTTTACCAGTTCAAAAGCGCCGAATTGGTTCCCCACCTTCCACGTCACGGATTCAAGGTCTACCGTATCGGTTGCAGAGCCACCCACCCCGAATACACTGCCTACCGATTCCGAATCGGAAGGATAAAAAAAGTCGATAACCGGCGCGGTGTTATCGATAAAAAACAAAAAAGTGGAAATTCCCTCCGCCCCTAATTTATCGATGGCTTTAAACCAGCATACCGTAGGACCTTCCTGCATTTTGCGAGTATCAATCCCGAATTTAAATGTAGAAATTTTATTTTTTTTATCATGCTTCAAAGAAAGCGGTGTATAGCTCTGACCGTCATCAAGCGAATAAAAAAGCTTACTTACGCCGTTACCGTCTCGTACAAATCCTTCAAGTGTGCGCTTACCCGAAATCAGAGCGCCGGCATCCATATTCGTAACAAGCGTTTCCGGCGTATTCAGATTCAAATTAAAAGGAACAGAAATTCCATTCCCTTTAAGACCGTTAATATCAATGCCCCACGCGGTAATATAATGAACACCCTCTTCCAAATTCGCCGTATTAAAAAAGCACGACCAGAATTGTTTTCCTTTTGCCCGCTGCGGCTCTCCGTCATCCAGCGCTACCTCAACATAATCGATGCCGTCATCATCAAAACAGGTACCGGAGGCACTGAAAGAACCTGTAACATTCATGTTTTTAAGCGGATTGGTAATAGCTGCAACCGGTAAATCGGAACGAGGATCGATGTACATATTGAAAGGCCCTGCCTCTCCGATATTGCCCGCCGAATCTTCGGTAGTAACAAGCACATTATACTTACCCGGCTTTTTTCCGGCGAGATCAAAAGATTCATCCCAGCTTTCGGGGTTTTCTACAGTGCGAGTTTCTACTTTACCCCCAGCAGATAAAAATAAGGCTAGAAAAACAGATACGCAGACACAGAGCAGTAGCTTTTTCATAAAAGTTCCTTATAAAAAACAAATAGGCTTTCGCTTAATACGGAAGCTTTCCCGGAAACCTTCAAAAAGTACCGGCCGGCTACAACTTTATAGTATTTTATATTATGAAGAAGGGCGGTATGGTAAGAACACCCTTCTAGGTTATCGGCACAATATCCCGAAAACTTGAACGTATCAAGTATCAGTACAATGCAAAGATATTAGAGCACCTCTAAAAACTCGGTTAGATTTGCTTCGCATCCTGCAGAATAGAGGAGTCCATTAAACGGAGATAACTTTTTTTATTTCAGGATAGTTTTCTTTTAATTGCGCTTCGATTCCGGACTTTAACGTCATCAAAGCCATCGGGCAGGAACCGCATGCTCCTTTTAACCGGACAGAAACGACACCGTCATCGGATAGCGAAATAAATTCAACATCACCGCCGTCCGCCTGCAAATGAGGGCGAATACCGTCCAAAGTCTTTTGAATTTGATCAACTGTAACCATATCTATTCCTTTTTGCGCTCACAGAAGGCGCTCAGTATTAGTAGGCATTTTTAACTGTTCCGATTGTTAAAAAACCTAGTAAACTAAACCGTATTGAGCGGCAGCGGTTACAGATTAAATGGATTTTATACTATAAACAAGATAGAAATAGAGGGCAATTCTACCGCTTTGTTGTCCCGGTACGATAACGTACGACACCGAAAACGTTACCATGAGCCGGAAGAACCGCCGCCGCCAAAGCGGCCTCCACCTCCGCTGAAACCGCCGCCAAAGCCTCCACTGCCAAAACCTCCGCCGCGTCCTGAATAACCGCCTCTCCGTCCTGATGAAAGAAATAGCAACGGCCAGAATAAACCGCCGGGCATAAAACGGGAACCGAACAAATAGATGATAATAAGAAAAATGATAAGCGGCAGTGGGATGGAATCGTCATTTTGGTGGTGAGCCTCTTTTACAGCCTCGTTGATGAGGCTTTCGTCTTGAAGCGCAATCCCCGCAAGGTTTTTTACCCCTAAAAGAACACCTTTTCCGTATTCTTGCTGTTTAAAGTGAGGTGCGATAATTGAACGGATAATCCTGCTGCTTTGCGCATCGGTGATACGATCTTCGAGGCCGTAGCCCACTTCGATACGCAGCTTGCGGTCTTGAGCGGCAATTACTAAGATAACGCCGCTGTCCTTGCCTTTTTTCCCAATCTGCCATTTCTCCGCAACGCGAATGGAGTAATCTTCAAGACTTTCACCTTCCAACGAAGGGATGGTCAATACTGCTATCTGTAAATCGCTTTGGCGGTCAATACTATATAAATATGCATTTAATTCCTGCGTTTCGCTTGCACTGAATATATGTGCGTAATCATTGACCGGCCCGTTTAGCGGCGGAACGTCAAGCGCAAACAGAAAGGCGCTTTGCACACAAAGATAGGCAATAAAGATAAACCGGCAAGGATGTTTTGAAAATTTCATAGCTTCCCCTTTAGTTTTATGATGCAGCGGAGGAAAGGCGCGTAATACACCGTTTGATCATAGAGAACGGGAATTCTTTCCGTTGAAGTGCTCTGTAGAGTTTTTGATCGGTATAGCCCTT
>CAUVKE010000080.1:0-6119 GCA_963552415.1 uncultured Treponema sp. | reverse complement strand
CTGTACCGAAAGCGTTTCGTTCGCCTGAATAATTTTAATCAAAAGCGGATACGAAACGCCGACGATCGCATTAAGCGGTTTCCCGCCTATCTGCGGCGTTGTATCATCTACGAGAGACTTGCCAGCCGGATGAACGGAAACAATCCACCTCTCATATCCCCAAACCTTTTCGGAAACAAGGGGCTTTGTTTTAAACATATTGACTCCTTATCTCCTGCTATTTATTTAACAAATCGTAAAAGCACTGTACCGGCTATATCCGTACCGTCTGCAACAAGCTTTACCGGATTCTCTCCGCCGGTTAATACACTGCGGCCAATAAAAGCAAAGCTATAGGGGAGCAGTTTTCGTATTGCGTGGGTTCCGGTAAGTATCGGTTTGGGTAAGCCTATGGTTAATGGATTTCCTTCGCATTCCAATTCTCCCATGCACGGCAAAAATTCGGCCGGTTCACCGGTAAGCTTATCTTTTTTGTACGGGATAACGGCACTTTGTACACACTTTTTTCGTAAACTATCCAGCATTTTTAAAAAGAGCTCATCGGTTGAAATACCTCCAAAAGCATCTCCTATTGCCTCCCAGCCCGTATACGGAGAAGCAGTAAGCTTCCTTAGGAATGTAATGCCCCCCTTATCGATCACATGCACGGCATTCGTCGTGTCCCAGTTCATACCTCCCTTTTCCCAAAAACACCATGACAAAAACAGTGTCATAGCACCGCGCTGTTCGGGAGTATCTTCTTCACCGTCTATATCCGCTTTGCAAAAAGATGCCCGTATCGTATTGTTGAGGAATCTATAAAAAAAATAGATATTCCGGCTGCTGAGACTGTCGCCGATAAGGTTTTCGCACAGGTGGCTCAATCCTTCATCAAGAAAAACTTCCGGCCGCGCTGCCTGCTTGCCTTCTTTGATACGATTATACGTTTTATTTGTAAACGTTATTGCATGAGTAAGTTCATGTCCGACAGTAGAAGCAATCACCTTATAAAAATAGTCGTTTTGAGAATCCTCTGAAGGAATAGCGGCATAGACGATATCGGCTTCATTGCTTGCCGGATTATAATTCGGCGAATTCCTGTCGGTATTGTTTTGGAAGAAATCAGCCGAATAGAAAAAGCCGAATGCTTTTTTTTCTTCATTGATTGTCCGTGAAAAAACAACGGCAATTTTATTATCGTGATTGATATCCGCTGCTTTGCCCCAAATTTCCGTAACCCGAATAAGAATACGGTTTTCCAGTTCCTGAATACATTTATCAACGGCTTCCGTTTCTGCCGGAGAACAATCCTTAGGAATCCATACTTCAATTGTCTCCGTAGTACGATGACGCTTAAAGGAAATTTTATGCGTATGTGAGAGGAGTCCTGTTTCCGTATTAATGATAAAAAATTCTTTTTCATTGGATCTTCCGGCAGCAAGAAGATTCCGCCGAAATACGGTAGGCTGAGGAATATTCAGTTTCAACACATCAATATCATTACCGCATCTGAACAGTTTACGTTTATCAAAATCTTCTCTATCACCAAGAACCGCTCGATACGATTCAGAGGAAAGCTGCTGTCCTATATACAAATTGCGAGCCGTGCCGTTAAGAGCTGTAATATAGGGAAGAACATTCGCATCCGTAAGACGGCAGGTATAGGGGAGATGCCGTATACGAAACTGCGAAACCGATCCATCCGATCCGGAATGCGGGGATACGGTAATTGTAATCTTCTTTTCTTCCGTACCGCTACGAGCCGTTATCGTATGAGTTCCGGCGCTCAGATTTGTTGCCATCTCATATTTTGTTCCCAACTCTCCATCGATAGACGAACTCCATGTTACCGGATCGACGGCAGTATCAAGCCGGAATAAAATAGATTCATCACTGTAGTAGCTTTTGTCTGTTCGCGGAGCCTCAATATTAAATTGAATCGGAGCCGGTTGATGACTATGATGACATCCGGCAAAACACACGATACAGCATAACACAATAATTCTATTAAGTTTCAATATAGTAATCTCCCATAAAACCTCTGTAAGAAACGGACATTTCCGTAATAATATCACAATAAACTGACCGGATCGACATCCGTTTCGATATACACACCCACAGCCGCTTTGTATTCGGTAATAAACCGGTACACGGCTTTTTGCATCGGTGCAAGCGTTTCGGCGCGCAACAGCAGCTGCATCCGGTGATTGCCCGCCACCAGCGAAAGCATACAGTCGGACGGACCGAGTATTTCTATGACATCCGCAGCATCCGGCGGAAACAGCCGCGGTAAAAGTTCCCGCGCGCCGAAAGCGGCTTCTTCCGCTTTGTGTTGATCTTTACTGCGGAACACCAGCCGGATAAGGCGGGCAAAAGGAGGAAATTCCAACGCCTGCCGCTGCTGCAGCTCCTGCGTATAAAAACCTTCCACATCGTTGTGCTGCGCACAGACAATTGCAGGGTGATAGGGATTATAGGTTTGAATGATAACCTCCCCGTCCGGAACATACCGCCCTGCCCTGCCCGCTACCTGCATGATGAGCGAAAAAGTGCGCTCGGCAGCTCTAAAATCGGGCATCTGTAAGCCGGTGTCGGCAAGCGCAATTCCCACCAGCCGCACGCCGGGAAAGTTTAAGCCTTTGGCAATCATCTGCGTGCCGAGCAAAATATCGATAGCACCGTCCCGAAAGTTATTTAAGATCTGAACCGCCTGCTTGTTTTTTTGCAGCACATCGGTATCGATACGCTGAACAGTGCAGTCGGGGAAGGTTTTCCGTACCTGTTCTTCAATATATTCCGTACCGATGCTCGTGTAGCCCGCCTCGATGGAGCCGCATTTGGGGCAGGCACTCGGCGGCTTTGCCGTCCATCCGCAGTAGTGACACTTCATCAGCCCCTCGCTTTTATGAAAGGTGAGCGGCACCGAACAGTTTTTACACAAGAGCTCGTGTCCGCAGTTTTTACACTTAAAGAAATGAGAGAAACCGCGGCGGTTCAAAAAGAGAATGGTCTGTTTTCCTTGCGTTTTGGTGCGGCGCATTTCATCGATTAGCGCACTGCTTAACGCTCCGGCCGTATGCAACAGCGATTCGATGCGGATATGGGGCAGCGCCCCGCCGGAAAGCCGCTCGCTCAACCGCAGGGTGCGGATTGCACCGGTTTTCATCAAATGCCATGCTTCTACCGACGGCGTTGCCGAACCCATCACCAGCGGGCAGCCGTGTTTTTTGCATAGGTACATCGCAACCTGCCGCGCGTGGTAGCGGGGCGCAAAGCCCGACTTATACGAACCGTCGTGTTCCTCGTCAATGATGATGAGCCCAAGCTCGCGGACGGGAGCAAATATGGCGCTGCGTACTCCGACGACAATCCGCGCCTCGCCCCGCGCAATACGCCGCCATTCCGCAAGCCGCTTGCTGCCGGTTAGTCCTGAATGGAGCACCGCACAGCGGTCGCCGAAACGCTTTTTAACGGTTTCCGCGACCTGATGGCTCAGCGTGATTTCGGGCACAAGGTAGATAACCGATTTTCCGGCAGCAAGCACACGCGAGGCGGCCTGCAAAAAGACCTCGGTTTTACCGGAACCGGTGATGCCGTACACATAGAAGAACTCGCCGCCGGTGCAGCCGGAAATCGCTTCTACGGCGGAACGTTGTTCTTCCGAAAGCGTAAGCGCCGAAGCGGAAAAATCGGTTCCGGCGAATTCAATCCCGTCGGTATTCAGCTCTCCCGCTTCTCGTTTGCCGGAGGGCAGCATCGCGGAAAGCGCAATCCCCTCGGCGCAGATATAAAAGCGGGACATCCAGCGGGCGAGCGCCGCCTGTTCATCGGTGAAAAGCGGTTCCGAATCGATGATGCGATCGATCGGCTTTATATCGGCTTCCGCAAAAGTGCAGCTCTTAGGCAGCGTTTCATATTCCGCAACAATAAAACCGACGAGCTTGCGCGAGCCGAATCGAACCGCCGCCCGCCTGCCTGCCAAGGATTGTTGCCCGTCCGATGCGGCGGCACAGTCCATCGGGATGGAACTATCCGCACTTTTTGCCGCTGCTTTAGCCGAACGTTTCGGTACTGCGACGGCATTCCGGTAAAAAAATGATTGATAGAGCGGAAGTTTGAATACAAGCTCAAGCCACTGTGCCATAATTAGCCTTGTGCGTGAAGCTCGCGCAGACGGGCGCGGAACCGCTTGAGGTCTTCCCATGCGGGGCGTTTAAGGCTTTCGTCCCGAAGCAGCGCGCTCGGATGATAAGTCGGCATCAGCGGTATCCCCTGATAGTCGAAGAAACGCCCCCGCAGCTTTCCGATACCGTCGGAGGTTTGCAGCAAATGCTGTGCGGCAATGCGCCCCATCACCAGAATCATCTTAGGGCGGAGCAGCCGTATTTGCGCATCCAAAAAGGCGGCGCAGCAGCTCCGTTCCTCCGGCGCGGGGTCGCGGTTCTGAGGCGGGCGGCATTTAACCACATTGGTGATATAGCAGTTGGTCTTGCGCGAAAGCTGAATAGCCTCCAGCATCTTATCGAGAAGCTGCCCCGCCCTGCCGACAAAGGGTCTGCCCTGCCGGTCTTCGTCCGCGCCCGGCCCCTCGCCGATTACCATCACCTCAACGGAGTTGGTCAGGCGGGAAAGCTCTTCGGGGCCTTCCCCCGCCACCGGATGAGTACGGGTTTGCCCCAACACACAGGCGGAGCACTGCGCAACCGCAGCGTAAATCTCCTGCATTGACCGAAACAGCGTTCCGCCGCTCCCTGCCGAAACCGCAGCAGAAGCGCCGGTTACGGTGCCGACAATCTCCGCAGAGCCGGTTGCAACAGAAACTGCATTCACCACAGCGCCGGTTGTCGCAGCTGCAGCCGTTGAATCTCCGGCAAATGCAAATGATTCGGGATACGGCGCATCGCTGCGGTACCCTTCAATATATTCCGATGCGGTTCTAAAAAACCGATATAATACTTCACACGTTTCCATAATCAACTTTCCGTTAGCCTTTTGAAAATAGACTGTTAAGCAGTTATACATCCGTGTACAACTCATGACGCAGATGCCCCGTTTTTATGACTAACCCTTCCGTCAGCTTTTTGAAATAGGTGGAGCAGATTCGAGGCGCGAGAAAAAATTAACCGCAGGCGTATCTTTGATACGTTGAGGATTAATTTTTTCGTAGCAACGAAGAAGATGCCCGCATATTTCAAAAGACAAGGTTGAACAACCTTTTTTATTCTGCGGGGCTATTAAAAAACGGCCTGATGTGATTACCCTACCATATTTGCGGATACTATACACGGAATTGCAAGAAAATGCAAAGAAGCGGAGGACACACACCTAACTAATTAATCATTGTAAATTGATAATTACAGCATTGACTGAACAAGTCTTTTTATACTATATTAAAACCTACGCTTTACATCGCTTTATGAACGGTTTTATCGCTATTCATTTAAGATGAGGTAAGCGCTATTTCGGGGCACTACCCGATAAACGACTCCATCCCGTAGTAAATGCGGGGCTAATGGCCATCAGGAGGGCACATGAGAAAGTACGAATTGATGACTGTCTTTCCCATTGAGGAAGCGCAGTTCAAGCCGGGCATTGAAAACGTCCGGTCCGTTTTGGGCGACTTCAGCGTCCAAATCGATTCCGAGGACCCGTTCGGAGACCGCGAATTAACGTATGAAATCAAAAAAAGAACAAAAGGCCGCTATGTATTGTTCAATATTCATGCCGAACCGGATAAGATTATCGAAATAGACCGCAAGTTTAAGCTCAATCAAAACCTTTTGACTTTTTTATTTATCAAAATTGATGAATAATTCAGGAGGACATTGATGGCAGATATAAACCACGTCGTACTTGTCGGTAGGCTTACCCGTGATGCAGAATTAAAATACACCCAAGGAGGGGCTGCCGTATGCAAGTTTTCAATTGCAATTAACCGGCGGCGGAAAAACGGTGAAGAATGGGTTGAAGAAGCAAACTACTTCGACATCGTACTTTGGGGCAGACAGGGTGAAGCGCGTAATCAATACCTTGTAAAAGGAAAGCAGGTCGCTGTTGACGGCGAGCTTCGGCAAAATCGATGGGAGCAGGACGGGCAATCCCGCAGTAAAGTAGAAATTATCGCGAATAATCTTCAGCTT
>CAUVKE010000079.1:0-6132 GCA_963552415.1 uncultured Treponema sp. | reverse complement strand
TTATCGCAATAATACGGCCTTCTTTTAATGTTCCGACTTCAGGAGATTCAAAATTTAAATACTCCTCTGGTAATTGTGTTTGGATGCTCTGATCGGAATTTGTAACTGCATCCATTGCCACTTCCTTTTGTTCCATAAATAACCCTTTATCGTGTATTTTGTCTTTTATTTTCTCACAAACCTGCATTATGGTCAAGTCCGATGTATCCAAATAAAAGGCATCCTCGGCAATTTTTAAACTGCCTTCTTTTTTATTCCGGTCGATAGCATCCCGCTCTTCAATGCTTTTCCGTATTTCTGCTTCCGAGAGATTGCTGGTACCTTGACCAAAGCGTCGCCGTGCGCGTGCCTCAGCGGAAGCGTCGAGGTACACTTTGTATTCGGCATCGGGGAATACCACGGTGGTCATATCCCTGCCTTCGCAGACAATGTTCAGTTTTGCTGCAGCGGCACGGATCTTTTTATTGATAAGATGCCGAATGGGTACAATCGCAGAGAGCGCGGCAACGATCGATTCTACGGCATCGCTGCGGAGATATGCTTCCACGCAAACGCCGTCTAAATACATTCCGTCCCGTTTATACTCAAGCGATACGGTTTTTGCAAAGTCCGTCCACTTTGCTTCGTTTTCCAAGTCCGGTTTTTCCGCGCCGGAGCCGCTTTCATCTCCGCCTAACGATCGCAAGACTGCGAGGGTGAGCGCACGGTAAAAGCTGCCGGTATTCATAAAGGTAAAGCCAAAATCCGCCGCAAGCATCTTTGCAACGGTGCTTTTGCCCGAACCTGCAGGGCCGTCTATCGCAATAATCATTTTTTACCGCCTTTTAGAGCTGCCGGAACCTCTTTTAATAATAGATGCGTTTCCGTCCGGCTCGGCAGGTGTTTAAGGCGCACCGGCATTTCGGCGCAGTTCTGCAGTGCCGGAGAAACGGAGACGCCGTTCGGTTCGCTATTGCTATCGGAACCTTCCGGCAGCGGCTCGATAAAGATGCCCCACTCAATGCCTTTCTTTTCGGCATAGCCGTACTGCTGCTGTATCTTCTTAGGTTCGGGGAATACTTCTACACGGCAGCCGCATTGTTCCAGATAACTCGCCGCGGCGCTGTTCCGGCGGATGGAGTTGCCTTTCTCGTAAAATATGATTGCATCGATAAAGCCGGCCTCTTTGGAACCGATACCGAGCTGCTCCAATCCTGCAAGAAGGCGGTCAAGCCCGATAGACGCGCCGACCCCGCTCACCGTATCCTTCATGTAGAGTCCCGTTAAATTGTCGTAGCGGCCGCCGGAACAAACCGAGCCGAGCTGCGGAAGGTCGGTTAAAAAGGTTTCGTACACAATGCCGGTGTAGTAGTCAAGGCCGCGTGTAATGGAGGGGTCGAGCACAAAGCTGTCCGCGATACCTGCGTCGCATAGGAGTTGATATACGTCCCGTAACCGGTCGGTATCGGGGGCGACGCCTCCCGCAAGCGCTTCTATATGCGCAAGGATTGTTTCAAAATCGGCGCCTGCCGAAAGGCCGCTGCCGTATTGCACGATTTTTTCAGCCCTTTCGGCTCCGGCAATTTCCGCAAGTTGTTCAATTACTGCTTCCTTACCGATTTTTGCGAGTTTGTCGACAATGCGGAGAATGTCTTCGCTTTTATCCTTTAGCTCCAGCCTGTCCAAAAACCGATTGAATATGCCGCGGTGCGAAATATGAATACGGAAGTGTGTAACGCCGAGCGCCTTGAGGGCATCATACATAACTTTCAGGATTTCAAAATCGGTATAGGCACAGTCCGAACCGACGCTGTCAAAATCACATTGAATAAATTCGCGGTAACGTCCCGCCTGCGGTTTTTCGCCGCGCCAGACTTTTGCAATATGATACCGCTTAAACGGAAAATATAATTCGCTGTAGTGCTCCGCAATAAAGCGGGCAAAGGGGACGGTCAGATCAAAACGGAGCGCAATGTCGCGTCCGCCGTTATCGTTAAAACGGAATACTTGCTTTTCGGTTTCCCCATTGCTTTTGCGCAACAGCACTTCGGAATATTCCAAAGCAGGGGTATCGATGGGTACGAACCCTGCATTTCTAAATACATTGGTAACGGTTTCGATTAAAAGAGACCGCCGTATTTCGTCGTGCGGTAAAAAATCTCTAAATCCTTTAAGAACTTTTGGTTGTATCAATTCACTCATTTTTTCAGTATAGCGAATATTGATGTCTATTACTACCTTTCCTTTTGACATGTCCGCTATTCTCACATTGATGACCGTACTAACACTGATTATATTTATGCGGGTATCGAAAGATAAGAAGATTGCATTCTGATGATCTTTATATATGCCGGCTTCCGTTAATATTCACCGGGCAAAAGCGTTACGGCAAAAAGTTCTTTGTCGTTTTTATCTTTATAAATATACATTAACGTAAGGCCATCGCTCCTAACTTGTGAACCTAGTTGATTTGCCTTGAGCTTTTCTTTCAGCATATCTGCTGCTGTTTTTTGGACGACAGCCCACTTTTGCGCACTCAACTCTTCATATACATTGCCGGAGAAAAGATAGGTATATGCAAGTGCGTGCTGTTCTTCTTTGTACTCAAGGTTTATTAGAGTAGTCGTCTCATCAACTTCTATAGGGCATCGATCCGTTACTGCTTTTGCCATAGCATAGTACAAGGCAGCTTTCGTATTTGTATTTTCGGTAGACGTATGAGCATTCTCTTTTGCCTTAGCAGCGCTAGCCGTTGTTTTACAAGAAGAAAAGCTCACCAAACATACCGCTACAACGGACAGTAATACTATCCGTTTTATATTTTTCAACAATTTCATGTATAACCTCGCATTAAGACTAGTCTTAAAAAAAGTGTATCATACCTTCCCGTTTATGAAAAGACGATTGATTGACATTGTGCATCGGGATATGTTGTTTTTTGGTGTAGAGAAATCACCTAACAATCACTTAATCCGATATTGCATGAACAAATAAATAATTTACAAGATATTGAAAATAATCTGAAAATGACTATAGTATGATTATATATAATTATAAAAGTAAAAGGAAATTTGAAAAAGTATGAAAAAAGCTAGTAGTTTCGCGCCCCGAAAAAGTTTTATTTTTTTTAAAATGTTGTTTTATGTATTGCTGCCTGTTTTAATAATAATTACTATTATTCAGACAATCTCTTTTTTTAGAGTAAGAAAAATTTTAAATGAGTCTTTTAGAGAGCAGGTTGTAGAAATAGGTTTACATTATTCTTCTGAAGTTTCGAACTTTATACAGAGAAAGGCGGATATCTTAAAAAATCTTGCAATTTTGTGGGCACCGAAATTTCCTTCGGATGCTGACATGGCGGATATGCTTATTGCACTTACAGATAGTGATGCGATGCTTGATGATGTTTTTTTCGGTTTTGAAAATAAAAAATTTATAGATGGAGCAAGATGGATTGCAGATGCTTCTTATGATCCGACGGCACGAAGCTGGTATACATCGGCAGTAAAAAACAAGGATTTGGCAATTTCAGAGATTTATTTGCGTTCGATTGATAATGTGCCGGTTATAAGCTTGAGTTATCCTGTCTATGAAAACGGCGTATTGCGTGGTGTTGTAGGACTCGATTTGCCGCTTGGCGCTATGAGAGATACAATCAAGTCAATAAAATTTTTTGAAACAGGGAAAGCCTTTTTGATTGACAAAAAAGGGCATTTTATTGTTCATGAAAAATATTCGCTTGATGACACTATTTTTAAAGGGGATGCGCAAATCTTTGCCCCGCTGCAAACGGCGCTCGGTTCAACTGAATATAACTTTTTTGAATTTCCCGTTGAAAATACCAATATGTTTTTTGTAAGTTTGCCGTTTGCAGGCAGTGACTGGACTCTTGTTTTAATTGTTCCTGTTGCTGAGGTATTCAGCAAATTATGGAAGATGACGATAACATTGCTTTCCATAACATTGCTTGGCGTATTTTTTATTGTAGCGGTTACGGTAGTTTTAATTAAGGCTATTCTCAAACCGATTAAAAATACCACGGTTGCCTTAAAAAATATTGCTCAAGGTGAAGGTGATTTAACGGTACGGCTTCCTGTTCAAGGTAATGATGAAATTGCCGATATGTCCGAATACTTTAACCAAACGATTGAAAAGATCGGTAAGGCAATCGGAAGTGTCGGGCTCAATATACAAGTTATGACGGCAGTCGGAGAAACGCTTGCTGCAAATATGACCGAAACGGCAAGCGCTGTAAATCAAATAAATATAAACATAGACGGTGTAAAACAGCAGACGATAACGCAAGCTGCGAGTGTAACGGAAACCGCTTCAACTGTTGAACAAATGATCCGTACTATCAGACAGCTGAATAATAGTATAGAAACTCAAGCGGAAAATGTTGCCCAATCTTCCGCGTCCATAGAAGAAATGGCTGCTAATATGGAAACGATAGGAAAAATGCTTGATGACAGTAACGCTCTTATGGCAACACTGCATACACAGTCTAAATTGGGAAAGGGCGGAGCCGAAGCTGCAAATGCCGATGTTGCACGGATTGCCGAAAAATCGGGTGCGTTACAGGAGGCAAGCCTGGTCATTCAAAATATTGCAAGTCAGACTAATCTTTTGGCAATGAATGCGGCAATAGAAGCGGCTCATGCGGGAGAAGCGGGAAAAGGATTTGCAGTTGTCGCCGATGAAATACGCAAATTGGCGGAAGAGTCTAATATTCAGGGCAAACAAATTTCTGCAATGCTAAAAGAATCGACCGTAATTATAGAGAATCTTACCGGTTCAGGCAGCGCAGCCGAAAGTGTGTTTGAAGAAGTCTTTGTTTTAGCTGAAAAAGTGGTTAAACATATTGAACAAATTACTGCTGCAATAAAGCAACAAGAAAACAGCAGCCGTGAAGTTTTATTCGCCATAAAAAACATTAACAAGGTAACAGCAGAAGTAAAGGACGGATCGGCAGAGATGCTTACAGGCGGGGAGACCGCTGTGACAGAAATGCATAAACTTGATTATTTAACCCATGCTATTACCGACAGCATGAACGAAATGGCTTCCGGTTCTGTGCAGATAAATATGGCCGTGCAGGAAATACATGAAATTACGCAAAAGAATAAAGAGAGTATTGAAAGTGTGGCGAATGAGGTTGGAAAATTTAAAGTGTAGAGAACTCTAAAAGCTATACCTGAGTTTTTAGAGAAGTTTTTTGTCAACCGCGAGTGTATAAAAAAGCCCTCCGCATTTCCGGGTAACCTGTTCCGAAACGGAAGTTTCCGAACAGGTTTAATTATCATGCAGAGGGCTTTTCACTTAGTTCCTGCCGCTTCGGTCAATCATGATTCAGATTGATCGGAAATCTCTTAGTTTGATTTTATGGCAATCTGTCGGCGAGGAGCAATCTCCTTACGCGGTATGTTGACGGTTAATACGCCGTTTTTAAAGGCAGCGTCAACCTTGTCTTGGTCGATATCTTCGGGCAGCGTAAACCGTCTGACAAAGCGGCGCTGCGTGCGTTCGCGGATCAGGAATTGTTCGCCGTTGGGCTTTTCTTCCCTCTCTTTTGTTTCCTCATGGCTGGAAGCAATTGTCAAAACACGTTCTTTTAAGTGAATGGTAACGTCCTTCTCCGTATAACCGGGAAGATCGATATCCATAATATAGGCGCCGCTTGTTTCGCGCACATCGACGGTCGGATACGTTGCATTTGCCAACGGACTGAAAACGCCGAAATGTGAGCTGTCGTGATTTAACGAGTCAAGCATAGAGTCCGCAAATAAGGGATTAAAAATACTTAATGAGTTCATAGTTTTCCTCCAAAAGGCTTACAAGTTAGGGCTTTTAGAAAGTCCTTGAAGTTTTTCAACCTCACTTATTATAAAGCAAATAGCGTGCCAAGTTTAATTATTAGAAAATCTCACATATATGGCTATTTTCACTGAATTATTCAGCATATACCGCACGATTTTCGTTTAAAACAGGTTTAAATCGGATTTTTTTCACCAGTTTTTGGGACTAAGGTTACGGTTGAGCCGCCGTTTAATCTCTTTTTGCGATATACTGTATCATCTTGTATGCCGAATTGAGTCAATATTTCCAATAAAAATTAAAATATGTATCATTATGACTCGATTTTGCTTTTTATAA
>CAUVKE010000078.1:0-6153 GCA_963552415.1 uncultured Treponema sp. | reverse complement strand
CTATCGGTGTTTTAAAAACAGAAGCTGCAAGGAACTGGAGGAAAGAGCATGAGTGATTTTTTTGATAATCTAATGACCGGCTTAAATGAAGCGGTTGCTATTGAACGAGGTGAGTTAAAAGGCCGTAAAACCGTGTATGAAATTCAACCTATAAAAAAATATAATAATATTGAAATAAAACACATAAGAAATTCCGTTGGGATGACACAGGTTTTGTTTGCAAATTACATGGGTGTTTCACTTAAGACGGTAGAAGCATGGGAAAAAGGAACAAATCGTCCAACCGGTACGGCTTGCCGTTTAATCAGTATGCTGGAAAATCACACATTTGAAGCATTGCCTTTTGTAAAATGCTTATCTTAGGACTTTTACACAAACCGTATAACCTGTTCATCCGCATCAACTGTCGCCTCAACGCCGAGCGGAATAATACACCGCGGTGTTGCGTGACCGATATTAACGTTGTACACAATCGGCAAATCCGGTTTGTTGATTTCGCTGATTAAAAGGCGTTTGTAGTCTTCATAATATGCTTCGTCCATAGGCTTGCCGACAAGGATACCGTTTATAACTTTAAAAATGCCGGTAGTGTTTAAGGCTTGCAGCATCTTTTGATAAAGCTCCGGTTTTGTGCGTTCTTCACTCGATTCCAAAAGCAGTATTTTACCATGCCAATCGTCAATGCTCGGGAAAAGATGATACCGGCGGCACAAAGCAGGGCTATCATTATGGCGGGTGTTGTCAAACATATCATACAGTGTTTCAATGCAGCCTCCGAGAATAGCGCCGGAGAATACGGACTTCCCTTGCAACAATTCAAATCCATTGTTCCGGTGCCGCACTCTTTTTACACCGATTTGTGATTCATCAAATGCCGTACGCTCACTATACCACATATCGCTCGGGCGGATTTCTTTTATTGTGCCGGTTGTAATCAATTCTTCAAAATACTTTTTTGAATACGGCAGCATTTCATCTTCAAGTTCGCAGATATCGGCAACAAACGACTGACCGTAAAAAGTGTTCACGCCGACGTTATGCAGCATAAAATGATTCATCGTTGTATCGGAGAATCCGAGAAAAATCTTTTTGCTATGCTGTACCGCCTTCCGTAATTCATCATGTTCAAATAAATACGGCAGCAACTTGTATGTGTCGTCTCCGCCGATTGCGCACAGAATCATATCGATAGACGGATCGGAGAAAGCATCCAATAAATCCTGCGCACGGGCTTCGGGATGACTTTGAAGAAAATCAATTCCTTTACAGGCATTCGCAGTAGTAACAACTTCTATCCCATACGAGCGTAAACGCCTAAAGCCCAATTCTTCCTCGTGCTTAATAAACGGCTCGCCGAGCAAGCCCCGCGAAAGACTAATGATCGCTATCTTTTTTACCGTCATAGTTTTTACTCCTATTATTTTTTCTTAGTATGCAAAGCTCTCGTTTCTTTTATTTCCAAATACAGCTTTTGAATATCATATTCATCACTTGCAGGAATTAATATCGCTTTTACTTGTGCTAGATAGATGATGAGCAGCGTTTTTGTTATCTTGATTTTGTATATGTCAGTGTAATAATACTGTTTATATCCTCTTTCATTTTTCTCTTCAAAATAGTCTTCCGTAAATGTCAGTTCTTCCGGCAATGATAGTTCTTTATCCTGCTTATAAATAGCGTTAGACCTAAAATACAGAAATATTGCGGTTGCTACCCATATTATTATCATAAAGATTGTTGTAAAAAGCAAAGCAATTATAATCCCTACAGGCAGAGAATAGGTTTTATCTCTTTCAAGTAATGTCAAAATGAATATAATTATCCCATAATAACCAGTCAATTTAGTGTTATGGATGACATTGAATTTGAAATAATCTCTTTGACTTATTTTGAATGCAATGGTCTTTTCCATAGTTGCCTCTTTTCAGTTTTTGTATCACCATAATTACGGATCGAAATATATTTTCCGCCTTTACTCATCTGCGGCATATTAGGCCTGTTCGATAACTCCGTTGTCGAACAGGCCGACGAGTTCTAAATCGCACAAATAGCACGATTTAGAACATCGCATTTCAAGGTAACCTGTTCAGAAACGGAAGTTTCCGAACAGGTTTATTTAATCTTCTCCAATGCTTTTATTTTTGTGCCCAGTTTTCCAGTGATAATTTTTCTATCTTTGAAAAATGTTTCGTGTTATTTGTAACTAAGGTCATATTCATACATAATGCTGTAGCTGCAATCAATAGATCCATATCAGCGAGACATTGTCCTTTCTTTTCCTGTTTTGCTTTGATGTTACCAAATACTTCAATAATTCCTTGATGGAGTTCGATAATCGGAAAAATATTTCGTATATGATTGACTGCAATCATACTTTTTTCAGGGTATTGCGATTTATATGCACCATAAATTAATTCTCCTAATGTAATAACAGATATAGACATAGGGATATTCTTGTTTTTTTGTAGCCAACCATTTACAATAGGATTCCCTTTTCTCGAATAGATAAGAATATCGGTATCAACCAAATAAGTCATTCAGCTTCCCTCTTGCTGAAGTATTTATTCTGGAATTTCTTATTTCGGATACGATTTCTTCTGCACTTCGATCATCTCCCCAAGAATCATTTAATGCGAGAAATGCATCAACTGCGTTCGCCGGAGTTTCCTGTGGAGCCGCTGCTTTTTCCTGCAAAATCGTTATAACATGCTGACTTATCGAATGATTTGCTAATTTAGCATTCACACAAAGCCAGTTATACAATTGTGCATCTATATCCCGTACTTGAAGATTTGGCATAGTAGACCTCCATTCATTCCTCATTATACCTATTCACATAAAATTTTCTATTGTACTTTCTCAGCCTTATCCTTCCGCCGCCGTTTTCTCAGACGCAGTATGATGAGCATTGCGGCTATTCCCAAGGCGATAAATACCCAGCCGTACAACAGTGCGATACAGACTGCGGCAAAGGCCTGTACTCCGCCTTTTATTGCATCCCATACCGGCATAAAAACTGAACCGGTTTCCGATGCGACTTCTATCTTTTTGGTTTATATCGGTTTCGTGTCGGTTGGTAATGTCCGCCGTAAAAAATCCATACGCCGAGTATAGCATGGATATGTTCTTTCGACAATTTTCTTTTGTAAGTAGCTAATCTGCTCCTATACGGAAGCCCTGTATTTTATGCTGTGGGTATTGACATTTAGGGGGGGGGTAATATAGAAGATATTTTACAATATGAACGTTCCTCATATATTAGAGCGGGTTAGCAATTTGTTCTATTGTCGGAGGTTCGTTTACGTACATTTCTGTGATAATCCGCACAAATATGTGGAAAGGAGTTTTTTATGAAACGGAAGAACGTATCTATTATCGGCGCATTCGTTGCGCTGATCGGCACGGTTTTTTTTATGTCGAGTTGTAAAGGTCAGGCTGATGAAACCGAACCTGTTTATAAGCGAACCGATATAACTTTTGAACTTGAAAATAAAAGCGGGGTGCAATGCAGCGTTGTCGTAAGTATAGATGCCGCCATCGGCAGTTATAACGATTCCAGTACTAAGAGCTTTACTAAAGAAGACACCGCTACATCCGGCGCTATTTCTTTTAACGCCGGAGAAAAAAAGACGGTAACGCTTAAAGATATCCTTTTAAGCGCGACAACAAATAAGGCCGGCTGTGACTATATTCATTTGATTAAAATAGTAGCTTCCGATGGCGGTGCACATTTCCCAAGCGATTATACCAGCGGTTGGCTGCAGAAAGGTGATTTAAAAACATTCGATAATGCGCACTTCGACATAAAAATAACGTCAGCTAAGTTTGATATTATAAAACATTAGAGTTAGAGTGAGCGCGCAGGGATATCTTAAAAGTCGGTTGCTTTTTCGTCATCCCCCATCAGCATAGCTGATAACAAGTTTAAAATTAAGTCTTTATACAATAGGGCATCTCTATTCCGAAGGACGCTAAGCAAATCTATACCTGAGTTTTTAGAGATGCCCTATAGGAATAATCTTGCACAGTATCAGCTTAGTACCTATACCGAGAAAATGCTCCTTGACGAGGAGTATCAACAAATAGTACAGTTCATGCAAGATAAAAAAACGGTATGCGGTTAGTATATTGCCGACGTTAGTTAAACATCTGTTTCAGTGTTTTGCCGACCAGAACGCCCAAAATGAATTGAGTAAATAGACGGAGCAAATCAATGGAAAATGAAAAACAAAAAGAATTTATTTTAAACGGAAATTTGTGGAAAGTAATTTTTAATCTTTCATGGCCTGCCGTTATTGCAATGATTTTACTGGCAGCAAACAATGTGCTGGACGGAATCTTTGTGGGACATTTTGCCGAAGAAGGAGCTTTTGCAGGTATCTCGGTAGCCATGCCCCCGATCATAACAATAATCGGTTTAGGTATTCTCATCGGTTCGGGAGCCGGAACGCTATTAAGTATTGCAATCGGTGCGGAAAATAAAGATATTCAAAAGAGGATTTTAGGCAATGTCAATTTTTTGACACTTGTAATAAGTGTAATCGTAATGATTGTAGGTTTTCTTTTTTCGGAAAAAACGCTGTTTTTAATGGGCGGCAGAGGTAATTCTTTAATACATGGAGGTGAATACTACCGCACCATTTTATGGGGTACTCCGATTTGGATATATGCCATTGCTCTCAACAACCTTATCCGCTCCGAAGGAAAAATGAAAACAGCGGCGGCGATTATGGGGATAAGCCTGATTGTCAATGGGTGCGCAAATTATACACTCATGGTGATTTTTAATTTCGGTGTAAAAGGCGCTGCCATAGGAACAAATATCGGTATGGCGGTACAAGCGCTCATCAGTACCGTTTATTTTGCAAAAAAGAATCCCGATTCTCCGGACGCCATATTTACCGTCAGAATGGACGGCGAAATTATATCTAAGATTATTTCGATGGGATTGGCCGGCTTTATTATGCAGTTTATGGGAACGATTCAAATGCTTTTAGTTTTAAATGTATTGAATCACTACGGCTCACAAGAAGACATTGCGTTTTACGGCGTCATTATCCGCCTTTTTTCATTTATGTTACAACCGATAGGCGGCTTTATGATTGCACTCAGTCCTATCATCGGTATAAACTTCGGTGCGGACAAAGCCGAACGGGTAATTTCAACATTTAAGCATGTTTTATCAGCAGCTCTTGTTTTGATAGTTCCGTTATGGACTTTAATGCTTATTTCTCCCCAAGCAGCTCTTTCTTTGATGATGGAACATCCCCATTTAAGTGCGGAAAATATCATGCATTTTAGAATTTATATGATCCTTTTACCGGTTATGCCCCTTGTTTTTTTAGCACTCGGGTTTTTTCCGGCAATCAACAAAGGGAAAATCAGTTCCGTACTGGGCCTTTTACAGCAAATTGTGTTTTACATTCCCGTAATGCTTATTCTGCCCGCCTTTATCGGCGTGAGCGGCGTGTACTACGGAACCTTTATGATTGAAATTCTGAGCGCCCTTCCCGTATTGATTTTGCTTTTGAGGGAATTCCGTCTTTTGCGAACGGGAATTACAAAATGGCAACAAGCGTAAAACATCGCGTACTCAGGGTAAAGGTATCCGGCACTTTTTTGGGGACATCCCCGCAGAATATCCATTTACACAAAATTTCTTACAGCGCCGTCGCGATCTTAGCGGCTGAAAATAAATCTCCCGCTAACGCTCCATTCCTTCGAAATATTTCCGCCATAGAAGGCGGTGGTTACAACAGTTTTGAGTTTTTAAAAAAACTCGAAGCCAATTTTTGTACAAGGATGTACGGAAATTGGCAGCGCTGCCCCTTCAATCCCTAACGATTATTGTCCTCCCTCCGCTAACGCATATCTGCCATAAGTGTGATCGCTTGTTCAACAGCGTGTTGAATAAATTGATTGAGCGATATTCCTTGCATCACCGCCAACCTTTTTGCTTGCTTATGCACTGCCGGAGAAATTCTGATATTAAAACTTCCTTTATATGATTTTTCATTCGGCTTTCCGGCTGCTTTACATAAATCGATATAATCTTCAACAGCCTCGACAAAAGCCGTTTTTAATTCATCTACGGTCTTACCTTCAAATGATATTAAGTCATCAACACATTCTATCTTTCCATAGAAAATTTCA
>CAUVKE010000077.1:0-6154 GCA_963552415.1 uncultured Treponema sp. | reverse complement strand
CAAAGAAGTACGCTTCAAGTCGTTAAAGAATGCAAACCCCGAACGCGCTCAAATGTTGCTGGATAAAGCGGTTGCAAAGGCAAAGCGGCGCTGGCAGGAGTATAAATACCTTGCCGATCGCCCGTTCTAAACGGACAGGTAATACACACAATATAGTATACCTTTAAAAATCCGAAAGGCGCTGTAAAATTTTTACAGCGCCTTTTTTTATAGCACGGCAGTAGGTATTGGTGACTGGGTAAACGCATCAGACACATACTTCACATATCGAAAAATAAGCGGCTGGAGCAGCATTTGAACCGCGCAGCGGTGAAACTCTGCTGATACAGCTGCTTATTTTTCGGGGTGTATACCAACATGGCTGATGTGTTTACCCTGTACATACGCTTGACACTATAGTGCATAATGCACTACTATACGCCGCAAAAGTTAGTTGTTACTAACTTGATTGAATATCAGGAGGCGTTATGCTGAATAAAAAAGTACGCGCATTGGGAATGTGCGCGCTGTGTGCAATGCTTGCTGTTTCGTGCGGCAAGGAAAGAAGTGCGGATATGCAGGCTATGCAGAATCCGGAGGCAAAAAAAACTGCGGATATTGTACTGCGGGAAGCGGGCGGGGATTTCGGGTATCCGAATCCGTTCCGGCATCAGAACCGCGGACCGGGCTTTTTTAAGATGGAATTGATTTACGATTCGCTTTTGGAAAAGGATGAAAAAGGCCTTATCCCGTGGCTTGCAAAGGAATGGACTGTGAGCGAAGACGGACAAACCTATACGTTCACGATTGTCGATAATGCAACGTGGCATGACGGAAAACCGCTGACGGCGGAGGACGTTGCGTTCACGGTTAAGTATTTTGAAGCGCACCCGCCGATGCGCGGAGGCTTGATTCTACACGGTAAGTATCTGATGGATTCCGTTACAGTCAACGGCAATACGGTTACTATTCATATTCCGGAATATACGCCGACCGCGTTGGAAAAAATCGGCAGTATGCGCATTATCCCCAAGCATGTTTGGGAAAATATCGAGGATCCTGCAAAATTTTCCGGTGAAGGCGATGTGGTCGGATCCGGTCCGTATAAATTGGTTTCCTATCAGAGCGAACAGGGTGCCTATAAAATGGTGCGGTTTGACGAATTTTGGGGATTAAAACCCGCCGTTGCCGCAATCGAATGGATTCCTGTCAGCGACAACATCTTGACATTTAACAACGAAGAAATCGATATTACCAACCTGCCTGCCGACCTTGTAAAAAATTACGAAAACAACAGCGAATTTAAGGTTGTCAAGAATTTCGGCTTACACGATTTCCGTTTCTATTTCAATTTTGATAAGATTCCTGCGTTCCGTGATAAAGAGGTTCGTCAGGCAATTGCGTATGCCATAGACCGTAATGAACTAATCGAAAAGCTTGAACGCGGTTCGGGATTGGAAGGCAGCCAAGGCTATCTGCACCCTGCGCATCCGATGTATAACCCCAATCTTCCCAAGTACGAGTTTAATCCTGAAAAGGCAAAAGAACTGATGAAGGACAGAACAATTACCGCGCAGCTGACGGTCGGCAGTTCGCCGAAAGAGGTAAAGATGGCAGAGTTGATTAAAATCAGATTGGCGGATATCGGGATTACGCTGGATGTTGTGAGTGTCGACTCTAAAGCCCGAGACGGTATGATCCGGGATAAAACCTACCAGACTGCGATTGTGGAATCGGGCGGTATGGGCGGTGATGCGGATATGCTGCGGGAAATTTATTCATCCAAAACGAAGAAGCCGCACCTTGCAGGGTATGCAAACGCACAGTTGGACGATCTTTTATACCGGCAGTCGATAGAACGGAATGCGGAAACGCGGAAGCAGCTGATATATTCCATTCAGGAAATTTTAGCGGATGAAATTCCCATGTTGCTGCTCTACGGAAAAATCGATAATACGGTGTACCGTCCGGCAAAATACGACCGATGGACGGTGAGGTACGATCACGCTAAATTGGATCATCCCAAGCTTTCGTATATCATTCGTCCATGAGGATAAAATATGCCGTTTTATTCTTTGCGTTAATTACGGCTCATTTTTTTCTTCCCCGCTTGATGCGTGCGGACCCATTTGTGTTTATCTCTTCAGACGGAACGGAGGTTGCAAGCTACAGCGAGGAAGAAATCACTAAATACAAAGCGTATTACGGTTTGGATAAACCGCTGTGGAAGCAATATCTGCATTACTTGGCAGGTATTGCTTCCGGCAATTTAGGCTACAGTATTTATTTTAAGGATACCGTAGTCCGTCTTGTCTTTAAGCGGTTGATATGGACGGCGGGAATTGTATGTGTTTCGCTGCTGTTCAGTTTAGTTCTGGGCCTGTGTTTGGGAAGCCTCAGTGCATGGTTTATAGGTAAACGGCTTGACGGTTTTTTGTATCACGCAATGACAGGGCTTTCGGAGATTCCTTCTTTCTTAACGGCGAACGCTATTTTAATGCTTTTTATTATTCGCTGGAGGGTTTTGCCGACATCGGGCGGTATAACGCCGTTTTTACCGCTTAGCTTTACGCTGCCTGTTATTGCCGATATTATAAAACACGCAGTACTGCCTGCGCTTACCTTATCGTTACTCAAAACACCGGATTTTTATTTTGTAACACGGAGCGCAATGCTGCGGCAGCTGCAAAAAAAATATGTAGAAACCGCGCAGGCAAAATCATTAGGTGCGTTCACCATTGCGGTAAACCACTGCCTGCCGAATGCGTCAAATCCGATTATTACCCGTTTTTTACTCAGCCTGCAAACGCTGTTTAACGGAGCGCTTATTGTGGAAAATATTTTTAAATATCCGGGTATCGGTAGACTGATTAGAGATGCCGTCTTTTACCGTGACTATTTATTGCTGCAAGGTATTTTTTTTATTGTTACCGTGTTTATCTTGTGCATCAGCGCATTGGGAGAAGCGATATACCGGCGGACGGGAAGGAGCGCAGAGTGAAAAATCCTCGAAATACGCTGCCGTATGTGCCGTGCTTATTTCTGTTGGCAGTTGTGTGCGCAGCCTGCTTACCGTATTTTCCGTTTTTAAAATCGGGCACCGTACCGAGCGGGCAAGCGCTCTGTCCGCCGTCGCCGGAACACTGGTTCGGCACTGACGACTTAGGCATCGACCTTTTTGCCTCGGTTTGCTATGGGGCAAAAAGCAGCCTGCTTTTATCGGTTGGAAGCGCATTAGTTGCGGCAATCGGCGGCAGTATTATCGGAATGCTTGCAGGTTATGCAGGCGGGGCCGTCGATGCGCTGATCATCAGCATTATCGATTTTTTTATCGGCATTCCCGATCTGCTGCTCATGGTGGTGCTGGGTGTTTTTTTAGGACCCGGATTGGTGAATATTATCTTTGCTATTTCTCTTGTATCATGGGTAATGCCTGCCAAGATTGTCAGAAGCGAAGTACTGAAAATGAAAACAGAGCCGTATATCCGGCTTTCAAAAGTATACGGTGCGCATTTTTGGCATATCTTTGCGTGGCATTTTTGGAAGCCACTTTTTTCTATTATGCTTGTGAGTGTGATTAAGATTATGAATAAAGCGATTTTGGCGGAAGCCTCTTTAGCGTATTTAGGACTCGGCGATCCGCTGTCGAAAAGCTGGGGTATGACTATTACCCGCGCAATGGATTTTCCGAATATTTATCTTACTGATTTTTGGAAGTGGTGGCTCGTGTTTCCAACCGCCGTTATGGTTTGTACCGTGCTTTCCGTTGCTGCAATCGGCAGATGGATGGAGCTGCGCATTGGAGGGCGTACCCGCTCATGATGCCGGAAGAAATACTAAGGGTAGAAAACCTCACGGTAACATACTGCAGCAGTACCGGAGACACAGACAGAGCGGAAGCCGGAATACGAAATGTCGGTTTTTCGCTCAAGCGGGGCGAACTCTGCGGCATTATCGGGGAATCCGGCGGCGGGAAAAGCACGCTGCTTTCGGCAATTATGGGATTGCTGCAAGAAAAATCCGGCGGTGGGGTTTTCAATGCCGGTACAGCTGAGGTAACGGGGAAGATTGTCTACAACGGACTGGAGATCCAGAATGCCGGAAAAACCGAATGGAAAAATATTCGCTTTAAAGAAATCGGACTGGTATTTCAAAATCAGGACGAACGGCTCAATCCCGCACTGACGGTTGGCGAGCAAATTACCGAAATTCTGCGCAAAGAAATAACCGATACCAAGCTGTCGGAACAAAAACTCGCAGCGGTACTCCGTTCCGTCGGACTGGAACCGAGTGTAAAAAACCGATATCCGCATGAACTTTCGGGCGGTATGCGGCAACGGGTATTTATCGCAATGGCAATTTGCCTGAATCCGTCGCTTTTATTAATCGACGAGCCGACAACCGCGCTGGATCCCGCATCAAAGCAGCAGATATTGCAACTTTTACGAAACATTCACAGCGAATACGGCACAACAATGCTGATTGTCTCACATGACCTCGAAGTGATTGAAACCCTCACTGATAATCTGATGGTACTGCTGCACGGGTATGTCATAGAAAAAGGTAAAACGCAAAACATCTTGGAAGAGGCAAAACACCCGTATACATCTGCGCTGCTGCAATCAAGTACCTATCTTAATCCATGGAAGGATTTGTGGGGTATTAAAGATGCGGAGGAACGTCAAAGCTGCCCGTTTTACGAGCGGTGTACACAAAAAAGCAGCGAGTGTTTATCGTATACGCCGTATTTGCAGCCGGATTGCAGCGAAGGATGCGCCTGTGCAAAAAACGGCATACAGACCATTTTAAGCGTCCGGAATCTTTCAAAGACATTTGATACGGGAACAGAAAAAACAGCTGCAGTTAAAAACTGCTCACTGCGAGTGCGGCACGGAGAAATCGTTGCCCTGCTGGGGAAGTCCGGCTCGGGGAAAACTACCATGCTGCATATTATCGCAGGGCTTTTGAACAAAGATACGGGTTCCATCGTGTTTGAGAATACCGAAATAGAAAAGAATGATTTACTCGCACGGGAACACGCTCTGCAAATTGTGGAACAGGATGCGTTTTCGTCAATGAACACTGCGCTCACCGTACGGGAAATTATCGCCGAACCGTCCGTCATCCGGTATCACAAAAGCGCCGCAGCCTTTACGGAAACTGTGGTGAAATATGCAAAACTCTGCGGTCTTCCTGCCGATGAGGCAATGCTGAACAAAAAGGCACGGGAACTATCCGGCGGGCAGCGGCAAAAAACGGCGATTGCGCGGGCGCTGTCGATGCAGCCGGTTTTGCTGCTCGCAGATGAAATAAACGCCATGCTTGACGATTCTTCCAAGGTGAATATTATGCGGCTTTTAAAACAGCTGCAATACGAACTCGGTTTTTCGATGCTGTTGGTGACACACGATATCGACCTTGTAAAAAAAGTTGCCGACTATGTGTATCGCATGGAAGCAGGCTGCATAGTAGAAGAAGGCAGCATAAGAAAAGTGTTCGGTAAAAGTTGATAAGGAATTATGCAGTGAATATTAATCAAAAAACGAAGTTCAAACATTTAACCGCATTTATCTTGGTTATTCTTGCGGAAGACCCGCGTAACCGGCGGGATATATACACAGAACTGCTGCAGGATTTTCCCGATTTTACGATCGGCATGTTTACGGTGTATCGCTGCCTCAGCAGTTTGAAAAGAGAAGGCTCGGTAACGATGGAGTGGGAATTGCCGCCGTAATGGGCAGCACGGAAAAAATATGCTGTTACGAAAAGCGGAAAAAATGATTTATATGAATGGAAAGAAGATATAAAAATCCGCAAACATAATTTTGAGGTGTTTTTACAAAAATTTAATGAAAGGAAGATATAATTATGGAACTAACAATGTATGATTTTGAACGGTACATTCAAAAAGACAGGGACGATGCTCATGCCGAGCACATGTGGGATAATAAAAGTGAAAGCTTTTATAAACGGACCGAAAAAAAACAAAAACAATTTGCTAATGATTTTGTATTTCATCTCATAAAAGACCGGCAGCTGCTCAAAGCGGATTCTCATGCTTTAGATATCGGCTGCGGGACGGGGCGGCATTTATTGGAGTTTGCAGCATATACTCCGTATCTCACCGGTATCGATATTTCTTCAAAGATGCTTGCGTATGCGCAAGAAAAACTAC
>CAUVKE010000076.1:0-6162 GCA_963552415.1 uncultured Treponema sp. | reverse complement strand
ATCAAGAATCTCTCTATCATTTCTTGCCTCTTGTTTCTTTCCCCATCGACATCCTACTCTATATATATTCATAAACTATTCCTTTTTAGCGATAACCGATTAATTGTACTATATTGATTCAATTTGTCAATATTTTTGACAGCAGGTATCGGCAAGGATGTCAATTTTTGAAAGCAAGTTTTTGCTCATTTCCGCCACGGATGGCGGGCATATTAAGCAGAAACAAGTTTGTAAAACAAACTTGTAGTCAAGCTGAGTACACGGATGTACTCAGCTTGACATTGCGTTAGGGATTGGAGCGATAGCCTTTTTGCCGTTGGTTTTACGCAGCTGCAACTTTTGTAGTAAATACGGAAAAACGTTGCTCCTGTATGCAGTAATGGCAAAAAGCTACAAGCGTAAAGCCCGCCCCTTCATTCTTGCCGTGCGAAAATGAAGGGGAACCCCCTGATAGGTGCTTGAGAGAGCGGCGGTAATTTTCTATAATTGCAATCCAGTAAGTATGTAAGGAAAGATAATGAGCAAAAATCACAGGATAGATGATATAGAAAGAAACGATAAAAATGAGGCATTCGATGCAGATACGTTCTCCGTGTACAGTGATACGGATGCGGACATGGAAGCTGCGGGGGTGGAATTCGACTACCGCAAAAAATATGAGAACACGCCGCTTGTGGTGATAGCAGGACGGCCGAATGTCGGGAAGTCTACCCTATTCAACCGTTTTTTGCGGAAGCGCCGCGCTATTACCGACCCAACCCCCGGCGTAACCCGCGACCCCATCGAGGAGCAGGCAATTATCAACGGGAAGCCGGTACGGCTGATGGACACGGGCGGTTTTAAGCTGACCCGCAGCGGCGACAGAAAAGAAGACCTGATGGATGAACTGGTTATAGAAAAAACGCAGGAAGCGCTCCGCCGTGCCGATAAAATTCTTCTATTGTTAGAAGCCTCTGCACCCACCGCGGAAGACGAAGAGTTTATCCGCTTTCTGCGTCCCTATTGGGATAAGCTCATCACTGCGGTGAATAAAACCGAAGGCGGGCGCGGTGAAGCGGAAGCCTATAACTACCTCAGCTTCGGCTTTCCGACACTCTTATGTATCAGTGCCGAACACGGGGACAACATCACGCCGCTTGCCGAAGAAATAACCAAGGGCTTGGACTTTTCTCGTGTATGCGAAGCGCCCGCCGATACCGCGATCCGCATCGCACTTATCGGTAAGCCGAACACCGGCAAGTCCACACTCAGCAACTACCTGACTAAGACTTCCGCATCGATTGTGTCGGAGATTGCCGGTACAACACGCGATGTGGTGGAAGGCGAGTTTTTCTATAAAGGTAGGCAGTTTATCATTCAGGACACCGCCGGCATCAGGCGCAAAACAAAGGTAAAAGAGGATATCGAGTATTACTCGGTTGTCCGCGCGATGAAGAGCTTGGAACATGCCGACATTGTCTTTCACCTGATCGATGCGGAGGAAGGGCTGACCGAACAGGATAAAAAGATCATCGTGCAGGCGACCAAACGGGGGCTGGGCGTTATCTTTGTACTAAATAAATGGGATTTGGTTAAGGGAGAAAAAAAATTCCGCGATGCGGAGCAGCATATCAAGATTATGTTCGGCAAGATGGAATATGCGCCGATTGTTCCCGTTTCCGCACAGAAAGGGAGCGGCATTCCCGACCTGCTCAACACCGCACTGGAACTATTCGATCAGTTGACAAAAAAGGTAGAAACCTCTGCGCTCAACCTCGCGCTCAAGGACTGGCTTGAGGCGGTGCCCCCTCCGCACGGGCAGCGCAATTCGTTTACGCTCAAGTATATGGTGCAAACCTCCGCACGGCCGGTTGAGTTTTTAATCTTTGCAAATAAGCCCGACCTTGTCTCGGAGTCCTACCTCCGGTACATTACCAACCGGATTCGGAAAGACCTCGGCTTTAGCGCAATCCCCTTTTTGGTACGGGTAAAGGGCAGCCGGGTAAAATGGGAAGATCGGGTAAAACCATGACGGGCTTTTCTTTTCCATCGGCGAAGTTGAAAAGCTGACCGGCATCAAGGCGTATGTTCTCCGCTACTGGGAACAGGCGCTGCCCTTTTTACGTCCGCAAAAGGATGAGCAGGGCAGGCGGCTGTATACCGATCATCATCTCGATTTAATCTTCCGTATGAAGCATCTGAGGCTGAGATAGAATAAAATCTGTTTTTTCGCTATATTTGAAATTACTTATGAAAAAGCATCTAAAACAAGCAGCATATATTTTTTTAGTCGCGCTTATAGTATGCGCCGTATCCTGTTCGGATAATGTAAATAGAAGGCTTACGTTACCCGAAAACGGAGGCAAAGCTTTACAACAGCCCCAATCCCCTCAAAAACCTTCCAATCCGCCGGAAGTTCCAACTCCGCATACAGGCGAAGAACACCATACACCGCCTGAGATATCCCCGGGTGCCGAATCTAAAAAACAAGTGCTTTTTAAACGTCTTTTGAATGCGGCTCTGCGTTTTGAAAAAACGGTCGATGTCAGCGATTTGCACATAAGCTGTAAAACCGACAGCAAGGAAGAAAGCGAATGTAAAAAGCTGTATTCCGATTTTTTGGACTATCTGGACAAAAACTCGCTTTTTCTTTTTCATTTGTCACCGTCAAAAGATATTACTTATAAGTATAAAAACGATAATGAAGATGAAACAGCTTCATATGAGCTTACCTTTCTTATCGAAAGCGCTGCTGCCGGTGCAGACTATCAACGGCTTATACAGGCTTTTGAAACCTTCTATAGCGTTGTACACGAAAGTATGTCGCAACCGGAAATAAGTTATGCGTTATACCGCGAACTGCAAAAAAATATCGTGTATGAAGTAAATTCGAGTTCGCAATACCAAAGGACGGCGGCAGGAGCGCTTTTGGACGGCAAAGGCGTATGTGAAGACTACAGCCTCAGCTATAAAAAACTGATGAACGGCGCAGGCATTCAAACAGTTTGCGTAGAAGGAAAAGACCGAACCGTATATACGGGACCAACTGTCGCCCATATGTGGAACCGAATTAATCTTGACGGTCAATGGTACAATGCGGATGCAACATGGGACGATTACCAATGGGCTGGGCAATATCTGCGCTCACATAGCGGGGGAAAATATTTTTTAACATCGGACAGCCGGTTTTACGGAGCCGATGCGTTAAATCATCCGCTGATATATCAAAAATACCTTCCGGTGCCGGCTGCAAACGATGTCCGCTATGAAAACGCCGATTGCATTTTCCGTAATGGCGATAAAAAAAGCGAGCCGTTTTATCATCAAGGCTATTGGTATTATTTTTCTTATGAAGATGAAGATATGAGCATTTACCGAAGCCGCTTTGACGGAAGCGATAAAAGAAGACTGTATCAAAAAATGTATCACAGCAACAGTAAATTCTATCAGCCCAATTATGCTAAACTACACCGAATCGAATTCGGCAAAGAAAAAATCTACTTTATAGACTATGCCGAAAGCCATGGAACCGATGTTGACACCCTGTACGCAATGAGTTATGACGGTTCGTCCGTACAAAAAATAGGTACGGCCCCTTCACCGTCGGAACCGCTCAAAGCCGAAGCCGATAAACCGGAGCGGGAAGCGCTCGGAACTTTTGCATTGCGGGTAGAGCTTTTACTGTCAAAACTGAAAGATGCGTACTATCACGGAACTGAAGATTACTTTATTCCCGAAAACCCTGACAGAAGAAATTTTGTTACGGCCATACAAAAAGCCGAGAAGCTGTTACAAAATGCTCAGCCGGATGCACATGCAGCAAGGGAATTGTATACGGAACTGCACGAGCTCAGAACACGCTTTTCTATGGAAAGAACGAGCAGCCGGTAATTATGTGAACTTTCAAGGCCGCGCAAAATGCGGCCTTGAACAAAAGATTTATCTGAAATAATCCCTAAACCTTAAACTTGCTCACTTCACTAGCCAATGCTTCAATACTCTGTTTATTCTTCTGCGTAAGAGCATTTACTTCTTGTACGGTATTATTAATTTGCACCGCGCCTGAAGCCATCTCGTTCATACTGTCAGTAATGATCCGCGTCAGATCGTCCAGTTTCCGCATTTCGGCAGCAACCCCTTCTCCACCTTTCAGCATCTCTTCCGAACCGGCCTGTACTTCCACCGTTATCATACTGATATTTTTAATCGCTTGCAGTACTTCCTTGCTGCCGTTCTCCTGTTCCCTCATCGCTTCGGTCAACCGATTGCTCATTGTCCGTACCTGTTCGGCAAGATCAAAAATCACATTAAACTTTTCCTCCGCCGTTTTAGAAGACTCCGAAAGCGTGTCGATTTCGCTGCCGAGGCTTTTCAGCGTTGCTGTAATGGTCTTACCTTGCGCAGAAGATTCTTCGGCAAGCTTTCGGATTTCGTCGGCGACAACGGCAAACCCCTTGCCCGCTTCCCCTGCATGAGCTGCCTCGATCGCTGCATTCATCGCTAACAGGTTAGTCTGACTTGCAATATGCTGAATAACGCTTGATGCTTCCATCAAAGACCCCGATTCCTCGGCGACTTTTTGCGTAATGGCATTTGCTGTCGCCACTGTCTCTTTACCGGCGCCGGTCGCCGTAGCAAGATTGCCGATAACATCATCGGTTTTGCCGAGCGTTTGTCCGATAGAAGCGATATTTGCTACCATTTCTTCAACGGAGGAAGATGACTGTGCAACGCTGGCGGCCTGTGCCTCTATGCTGTTGTTCAACTGCTTAATGGTACGGATAATTTCTTCCAGTGTTGCTGCCGTCTCGGTTACGCTCGCCGCTTGCGTGAGTGCTTGCTGTTTTACCCCGTCGATGTTGGAGCTTATCTCATTAACAGCGCCGGCAGTTTCGGTCATGTTGGAGGCAAGATTATTACCGATTTCTTCCATGTCGTTGCTATTTACGCCAACCGTTCGAATGGATTTGCCGATCTTTGCAATAGTTTCATTAAAATATTGAGAAAGCTCCGCAATCTCATCTTTACCGCGTACCGGCAGTCGAACCGTAAGGTCTCCATCACCTTGTGCGATATTCTTAAGCGCATCACTGGTATATTGCAGCGGTTTACTAATCTGCCGCCGAACTAATAAATACAGCAATACAACAACTGCCAGTAAAATGACAATATATTGAATAACCGTTGAAATAAGCGCCTGCTTTGCCTGTGCGGTAAATATGCTGACAGCGGTGATGGAAATCAATATCCAGTTTATATCGGTACCTTTAATCGCGACAGGTACAAGAATAAACTTTGAAGTAAGTCTTGATGTGTGAGAAAGAGCGGTTTGTTCGGCGATAGTTCCCTGTGCTACTGTTTCAAAGAGCGATTTAAATTCGGGGTTGGTGTCAAATTGACTTTTAAGGATAGCCGAAGAATCTGCTCCATGTGCAACGACGGCACCGTTAGCGCTGCACAAAATTTTAAAGTTTTCTTTTGATGTTCCGGGTATTTCTTCCAATTTCTTTTGAAGATAGGTAACGTCAATATCAGCTTCGATGACCCCTATTGTCTTTCCGTTATGAACAATAGGAATTGCAAGCGTCGTAAGAATATCATCATCGCTTTTAAAAGGAGAAATTAAAACGGTTTTGCTATCCCGAATGGGAGCCGTATACCACATTTCAGCTGATGAATCAAATTCGACTGAACGGACGATAATGCTGTTTCCGTTTTTTACTGCATAAGGGATAAACCGCCCATCCTCTTTGTATATTCCCTTATTTGAAAAAGCTGTATCATTTTCATCAAAAGCATTCGGTTCAAACAGCGCCGCTAAACCGGTCAGCGAAGTGTTTTCTTTTAATAGCAGCTCAAGGCCGGTTACAATCCGCTCTCTGCTTCGCTGATGCGCAGGTAAACTGAGTTCATGTTGTACCAAACCGCTCATATCACGACAGGTTTGGTTTACCTCTGCAAAGACACGTTCAACTCTAGCGGCTAATAGCTGATCTTCTGCAGTTACCTCTATAGTATAATCTGTGATTTCGCTTGAATAATCAACAGCCCCATCGTAAGTTGCTTTTCCGGCAAAGACTACAAAGAGCAACAGCGAAATAACTAAAGTGAGTTTAAATCCAATCCCTTGCGTTACACTTTTTTTGCCCGGATTGCTTATCCCATTTTTATGGGGGGGGGGGG
>CAUVKE010000075.1:0-6162 GCA_963552415.1 uncultured Treponema sp. | reverse complement strand
ATTGATAACGGGGTTTACACCGTCGTCTTCCGTAATTAAAACGGCGAAACCGCCTACCATATCCTCAAGGAGCGGCATCTCTTTTTTAACATGATCTTTACCGTTCATACCGAGCTTAGGTACGGAACCGCCGGCGACAACCATCACGGTCTTAAAGATACCCGACCGCACGAGCGCAGCGGCATTTGCCAATGCGTGTACCGGCGCTGCACAGAAACCGCGGATATCACAGCCGGTTGCATGAACGCATCCCGCTTTTTCGCCGACGGATTTTGCGATGTTGCCGCCTCCGCGTTGGTTCACATCGCCCGCAGCTTCCTCCGAACACTCGATAATATAGTCGATGTCCGCCGCATTGATGCCTTCAAGCTCTGCGAGATGCCATGCGGTTAAAATACCGCTGCCCTTCGTAACAAGGTTTTCGAGCATCGTATGGGCGCTCAAGTTCGGGTCGGTGTCATGCGCTTGCTTGACACAGCCGACCAGAATGTCATTGTCGTATAAACCTTCCGCTGTATGCGACTGCACCAGTTTTTCGATATCGGCCTTGGAATGAGCTTCTCCCAACGTAATCGCCTTATCCTTCATTAATGGATGGTTTTGAATAATCGTTGCCGCTTCGGCAGTAAATTCTTCTGTTAAGTATACCAGTTCAAAGACGTCGGCATACTTCATCAAGATGTAGAGTTCTTTTTGCGTTGCAATTTCACCGAACGGCCCGAAGCGGTCGGCTTTCTCGGTGCACTTAAACCACGGTTCGGGGATACCGGGCAAATCTTCAGGCTTCTTATTTCCGATATACACCTGATTGGGCGGATATTGCACAGCCTGTTCAAAGGTTCTTAAATGAGACGGAATTGCGGTAATATAGGGATCGGCAGGATCTTTCGCAATCGCTGCGGTCTGAGTTGAACCGTTCCGTTTTAACAGATCGGGGCTGTATGCCAATGTGTAACTTGCCCCTTTAATTACTGCGTTTTTCATAATACATCCTTATTGATAAGATATTGAGGAAAGCGCCGTCTTGTATCGATAAACGGTTTTTCCTATAGGAGAGTAACATCAACTTTGTTTTATAACGTACACGTTGAAAATGCACTTGTCAAGTTAGTTTATCTTGGTGTAGTTTATCTTGGGTACCTTCTAAAAATTCAGGTAGAGCTTTTAGAAGATGCCTCATCAGCAAAGCCGATACAAAACATCGCAGATAAGCTTAAAGAAATGAAGGCGTAAAAAGTCGTGCTGCATATAAGCAGGCAATGCCGATTACCGCTGCTGCGGGGAGTATGAAGCCGCCGCCCAGCGAAATAAAAAAGTTATAAAGCCCGTGGAGAACAACCGCTGCGAGAAAGACGGACGCAGCTTTCCGCTTTGTTTCGGTAGATATCATCGATGCATAAAAACAGCCGAGCGCCCCGTGTAATACGGCGGCGGTAACAAGCCGGAGAGACTGTATGTTGGAATACCGCAAACTATACGAGATATTTTCAAAACCGCTAAAGACAAAGCCGAAGAATACGCCAAGCAGCATACTCTGTGTAATCCCGAATCTTTTTTTTAAAACTATAGCAACCGTTAAACCGAAGAATCCGGTTTTAACACCTTCTTCTATCCAGGCTGCCGTAATAAAGCTGTTAAACAGGAGCCTCACCGCTTCCGATCGTTTTGCAATACCGACATCTAAAAAAGTATGCACACTATGCTGGAGCGCAAGCACCGGAAGCAGTGACGCTGCTGCTGCAAAGAATACGGCGGCAAGCGCATAAACGGGAATGTGTTTTCTTATTGCAATATAGACCGCTGCGGCAGCCGGTAAAAACGCGGTAATTAACAGTCCGATAATACTCATATTGAATGTACCGCTAGCAGATCTTCCCGCCCGAGACCTTTATGTCGAAACTGTGTTCGACGATGGCTTCAAGTGCGTGGGTAATGCCGCTGACAATTGTTTCCAAGCTCATCGAGGGGGTAAGCGCTGCTTTCCCGATTACTTGTTCGGGCAGGAACGGAATATGGATAAAACCGGTAACTAAAATTTTCATCACTACTCCTACAGGATAATCGCATCAGACTATTCTTTTAATAGCCCCGTAGAATAATAGATAGGCTGTGGATGTCCCAAAAGTTGGTTACTTTCGGAACATCCCTGTCAAGTTTAAAATTAAGTCTTTATACAGCATGGCTTTTAAATCTGCCACGGATGGCAAGTGTTGATTTCCCGTGATCGATATGAGCAACAATACAAAAATTACGGATATGGTCGATTGAATACATATATGGCACATACTATTGTAAATACGGGCGGCTGTCCAGAGCTCGTTTTATAATAATTGGGAACGCAGTTATCGAACAGGTCTATTGATACGTTAATCGGTTGAAGAATGCGTAAAACCTCGAATATCAATGTAGCGGATTATAAAAAACTGTAGTAGTATATATTTATGACGTTTTAAGAATGTGAGTTAACTTGCCGAGACGTCTGTAAACAGGAGGGATCATGAATACGATGGTATTGGTCATTGTCGTCGCGTATCTTTTATTGATGCTTTTTATCGGCTGGATATCTTCAAAAAAGATTAAAACGAATGAAGATTTTATGGTAGCCGGAAGGCGGCTGGGGCCGATTTTAATGGCGGGAACATTAACCGCGACGGAAATCGGAGGAGGAAGCTCGCTCGGTGTGGCGGAGAAGTCCTTCACCAACTGGGGATTGAGTGCATTTTGGTATGTTGCAACGATGGGTATTGCGTATATCGTGCTTGCCGTATTTGCACCCCGTCTGCGCCGGACAATGGTTAAAACCGTACCCGAATACTTTAGACGCCGCTACAGCAGTTCGGCAGGATTGATTACCGCAATTATTATGATTTTACCGCTGATCGGTTTGACGGCCTCTCAGTTTATCGCTTCGGCCACAATCGTTTCTTTTATGCTGAATATCAATTATCCCGTAGCGGTCATCATTGTTGCCATTGTCGTTACCGCGTATTCGATTATGGGCGGTTTATGGAGCGTTACCATTACCGACTTTGTGCAGGTGTTCTTGATTATCATCGGTATGGCGCTTGCACTGCCGTTCTCTCTCAATCTTGCAGGCGGTATGCAAGCAGTTGCGGCAAATGTTCCGCCCGACACATTTAATCCGTTTAAGGGAATCGGTATCGGCGCGATTATTTCGATGATCGTTATGTATATTGCATCGTTTTCGGTGGGGCAAGAAGCGGTTTCTCGCTATTATGCCGCCCGTGATGAAAAAGCTGCCGTACAGGGCTCAATCATTTCCGCAATACTGAACTTTGTATATGCCTTCATTCCGACGCTTCTCGGTATTATTACGTTGGCGCTTATCAATATGAAAAAAATAGACGGAGATATCATACTGAGCCAAGGACCGAAATACGCGCTGCCGCATTTGGCGATGGCAACAATGCCTGCATTGATTGTCGGACTTCTCTTTTCCGGTATTATTTCTGCAACGATGTCGAGCGCCGACTCTGACTTACTGGGCGCCGGTTCCATATTCGGAAACGATATCTACAAAATTTACATCAAACCGAATGCGACAAACAAAGAAGTTATGCGCGTTACGCAAATCACTATGCTGATAGTCGGCATATTCGGTATGCTCATTGCACTGTTTAACACCGGCAGCATCATTAAACTGCTGCTATTCTCGTTTACACTACGGGCGGCAGGCGCCTTTTTCCCGTATGTTATGGGACACTATTGGAAGCAGGCGTCAAACATCGGCGCTATTGCCTCGCTCATTGCCGGAAGTATTGTCGTCATCATCCTTGAGCAAACAAAGACCTCACTTTTCGGCCTTGACCCCATCATTCCGGGATTGGCACTCAGCTTTGCCTGCTTTATTATCTGCAGTAAGATATTCAAACCGAATACTGAAAGCCTTGATTTAGCGGAAGAAAAAGAGTAGGGTTTCCCTTATGAGTGCGAAGTGCGGGACAAAATTCAAGCTGATGGGGTTTAGCAGGTAGTATTTTTTGGGGCAGCGGAGAAGGGGGATGGAGTAATACAAACTCGTGTGCCCCACTCCCGCTTATTCCGCTGTATTTGCGCCTACCGTTTCGGTGTAAACCTCTTTGTTCAGCGCTTCCAGTGAAAGCTTTGTTCCTTCCGGAACGGTGTATGGGACGGAACAGGCGCCGCCCGGATGCCGAAATGAGGTAAGGATATCCTTATCCCCGTTGGGATACGCCGCATAGAGCGAAACGGTAAAGGGGTAGGGGAACTCTGCCAGTGTTGTTTTGAGGATACCGGATACCATACCGTTTGCCGGTTCCGGTAGGGAAACAGTCAGCGTTACCGGAGAAAATACCGGAACCTCGCTCTGCGCTGCGGCGCTCTGCTGTTGTACGGTAATATCCGTTCCCGTGGCGCTGCCTGCGGTAAAAGCAAAGGTTACCGCAGCTCTCTGCATTACCTGATATATTTTTTTAAGATCGGCGCCGGCCATATCGGGCACTTGGGTTGTTTCCGCTTGCGTTCCCTTGCTTACCACAAAGGTCAGCTCCATATTATTTGAAATCGGTGTTCCCGCTGCGGGTTCCTGCTCAAGGATGGTTCCTGCGGGTTCGGCGCTGTATTTCGTCAAATACGGTTGTTTAATCCGGATGTATTGACGGCTGCCGGAGGTAAACAGCTCCCGTATCCGATTTTGTACATCTTCGATGTTCTCTCCGATATAGTTCTGGACCGTATCGATAACAGTCCCTTGGCTTACTATCAGCTCGATCCGCTTGCCGCCTTTGACGATAGCTCCCGGGCTGGGATCCTGTTCGAGGATAAGCCCTTTTTCGTCCGCTTTTTGAGAATAGCGGAGCTGAATGCGCGGATAGAGTTCACGCGCCTGCAAATCGAGCAGCGCTTCGGGTAAATCTTTACCGACGACATTCGGCACCATCACCTGTTCGGCACTTTTTAACGAAATAAAAAAGACCAACGTCGAAACCGCAACAAAAACGATAAGCATCACCAACGATGTAATAACAATTGTTTTTCCGTTTCCGCTGATATCATCAGCAATATCACCTATACCCATAGTTAATCCTTATAGTAAACCTATTCGACAACGCGGTTATCGCACCAAGCCTAGTCTTCTAAAACTTTGATTTTAAATTGCTTTGCAATACTTATCATCTTTTTGTCTTTAGTTAAAAGAACTGCATTATGCCGTCTTGCAAATCATCTATCTCGATCCTCTCTAATAAGAAGGACAGGATCTGTAGCATTGTTGCCATTAATATTAAGCATTTTTATTTTTTCAAGAAGTCTTTTTCTCCGTTCTTTATTTCCTATCTTGATATTCATTCCTTCTTTTAAAAGAACAATAGTTTCTTGAGCTAAATTTCTATGCTCACTTTCAGCAAGATAATTAAGCTGTATGTAAACATCTTCCGGCACATTTTGTACTTGTAATGTAGGCATTCATACCTCCGTATGCAATATAAAACCATTTTGCATATATTGCAAGGGCAGACTTGCCGCGGCATCGTTTTAACAATCTGTTATGTTTCCGGAAGAGACCGGAGCGTTGTTCCGATAAAGCCGGCCGCTCCGTTTAGGAAATCTTTCCATTGCATTGCTTTTTTGGTTTCTTTTTGGAGAATTTGAACCGCTAAGATTCCCTTCCCCGTTTGTACCAATATGCCTCCCCGTTTATCAACACCGAGCACCAGCCCCGGAGTTTCGGGAGCCTCCTCCGCCGCGCTTCCCGTATACGGATGAGCCTGTATAATGGAAAGTTTTGAACCCATCCAATAGGTAAAAGCTCCCGGCCACGGCGTATACGCGCGTATTTTCCGGTCTATTGCAGCAGCATCGTCCTGCCAGCTCAGTAACCCGCTGTCTTTTTGTATCAGCGTACAGTACGATGCCGCCTCGTGATTTTGAGGTACGGCATTGACGGAATCCGTTTCTACCGTTTTAAGTGCTTGCAGGATGAGCGACGCACCGAGTTCTGCACATCGGGATAATAGGGTTTCGGTAGTGTCGGACGGTTCAACCGGCAGTTCTTTTTGCATAACGATGTCCCCCGCATCCATTTCCTGCGCCATATATTGAACGGTTACACCGGTTATGCCGTCTCCTGCGAGAATTGCCGCCGGTACCGGACTTGGGCCTCTCCAGCGGGGTAGAAGGGAA
>CAUVKE010000074.1:0-6203 GCA_963552415.1 uncultured Treponema sp. | reverse complement strand
GGAAGCGCAATCCCAAATCAACGGTATCGGATTGGTCAAGCTGATGGGGCGAGAGTCGGGATTTATTGCCACTCATACGGCCATCGCAAGCCACGAGGTTGATTTTGTGCTTATCCCCGAAATCCCTTTCGATATGCGAGGTGAAAACGGTTTTTTAAAGCATTTGGAAGATCGCCTAGCCCAAAGTCATTATACGGTTATTGTTGTTGCAGAAGGAGCCGGTCAAGACTTAATGCAAAGCAAAAATGAAACCGACGATTCAGGCAATAAGCGCCTGTCCGATATCGGCGTATTCTTAAAAGAGCAAATCGATGCCTATTTTAAAGCAAAATCGATCCACATCAACTTGAAGTATATCGATCCGAGCTATCAAATCCGGTCAGCGCCGGCAGCGCCGGTTGACTCTATTTACTGCGAACGGCTCGGAAACAATGCAGTACATGCCGCTATGGCAGGTAAGACAAAACTGATTGTAGGACTGATGTATAACAAATTTGTTCACTTACCGATCGATGTCGTTGTCCGTTCACGTAACTATGTAGAACCGTACGGCTCGCTCTGGCGAGATGCCCTGGATGCAACAGGCCAGCCGCCATTGATGAAGAACAAACTTCATTAAGGCTCCATCGAATAGCTCGTATCTTTAGTAGTTTATCCAACACAAGAACGATACCGCTTACCGTATAGAGGAACGAACATCCTTCAGCATAACATCGTGAGAACCGCCTTCGATAATACTGGAAGGAGAGACCAATGTTATTTTGGCATTCTGTTGCAGCTCAGGAATGGTGAGGACGCCGCAATTACACATCGTAGAACGTACTTTATAAAGCGTTGTTTTAACACCGTCATGCAATGAACCTGCATAAGGAACATAAGAATCAACGCCTTCTTCAAACGCGAGTTTACTGTCTCCGCCGGAATCGTAACGCTGCCAGTTTCGTGCCCGCGATGAACCTTCTCCCCAATATTCTTTCATATAACTGCCGTTTACCAATATTTTGTTTGTCGGGCTTTCATCAAAGCGGGCGAAGTAGCGGCCCAACATACAGAAGTCACTGCCCATTGCAAGCGCCATCGTAATGTGATGGTCATACACAATGCCGCCATCGGAACAGATAGGGATATAGACGCCCGTTTTCTTAAAGTAAGCATCGCGGGCTTTGGCGACCTCAATAAGCGCCGTTGCCTGCCCTCGTCCTATTCCCTTGGTTTCGCGGGTAATACAGATGGAGCCGCCGCCGATACCGACCTTGATAAAATCGGCTCCTGCTTCCGCCAAAAAGATAAAACCGTCTTCGTCAACGACATTTCCGGCTCCAATGGGAATTTTATCGGCATACTGTTTTTTCACAAACTTGATGGTACGCTTTTGCCATTCCGAAAAGCCGTCGGAGGAGTCGATACATAAAACATCGGCGCCGGCGGCCACCAACGCAGGAACGCGCTGCTCGTAATCGCGGGTATTGAGTCCTGCCCCCACTAAATAGCGCTTTTTTTCGTCAAGCAGTTCATTCGGATGCTCTTTTTTGCTTTCATAGTCTTTACGGAACACAAATGCCGCCAGTTTCCCTTCGGTATCAAGGACGGGAAGTGCATTGAGCTTGTATTCCCAAATAATATCGTTTGCTTCTTTTAAGGTAACACCTTCATTGGCATAGTGAATCTTTTCAATCGGCGTCATAAATTGTGCAACAGTCAAATCTCGGGCCATTCTGCTTGGACGATAATCACGGCCGGTAATAACGCCAAGTAGTTTACCATGTGCAGTGCCGTCATCGGTAACAGCGACCGTTGTATGTCCCGTTTTTTCTTTTAATCGCAGTACGTCTTCCAGCGTATTCTCCGGTTGTAAATTGGAATCGCTTTCTACAAAACCCGCTTTATAGTCTTTAACAGCACGAACCATGGCCGCTTGCTTTTCTATACTCTGTGAGCAAAAGATAAAAGACAAACCGCCTTCCTTTGCGAGAGAAATCGCCATACTGTCATTGGAAACAGATTGCATAATTGCCGAAACCAACGGAATATTGAGCGTATATTGCGGCTTTTCTCCGGAGGCAAACCGGGTAAGCGGCGTGTGCAAATTGATATTCTGTGGATTATGTTCAATACCGGTATAGCGCGGAATTAATAGATATTCATTAAAGGTATGCGACGGTTCCTTATAATAGTACGCCATAAATACTCCTCACGATTGCATCATATTTTACACAGTTTTTTATCAAGTATTAATTCAGCAACGATTATTCACAACTTACTCACCGATATAACAGATTATCCACAATTTATCATCAATACGGTTCCTATATTTTCTCTCTCTTTCAACCGATATAAACAGAATGCGTTTTACCTTAAAACAGTGTAAAGCTTTTACACATAACACTTTGTGAAATCAAAACGATATGGACGATATAATAAAATGCAAAAAATGCAGACATATAGTTTATAAGATATCCACAAGTTCTACACAAGCAATTATTTTATACAATATTAACCGAGCGAAACCTGCGCATTATTATCAATCGCTAAAATAGTCTTACATTCGGAACATCGGAAACGTCCCGGCCGCGGCGCTTTTAACTTTTTTGCACAGATAGGACACGAGAAAATTTTCGGGAAAAGGGTTACCTGAGGAGCAACGCTGGCTCCTTTGTTTTTAAAGAATTCAACGGATGTTTCTAACGAATCGTGGATAGTAAAGAAATTAGAAAAACCGAGCAATTGGAATACTTCATATACTTTCGGCTGGAGGCTCAACAATACGATATCGCCCCCTTTACCTTTAACAGCTTTTAGAAATGCGGTAAACGAGCCGATACCGGTGGACGAAACATAATCTAAATGGGAACAATTGAAAATAATCTGAGTGTAGCCGGCATCAATAAGTGTTGTAACTCTTTTTTGAAAAAACGCTGAATTATATGTATCGATATATCCCGACAGGATGACCACGATACATTTTTCAAGCCCCTCAACCTTTTGAAGCTGTATTTTGAGGCTTTTATCTTTTTCATTGTCGAAACCCTGAATTATTTCTGCATCATTCATCTGATAATCCTTACCTATTCTATATATTTTATGAAAACCGAACTATATCGTTATTTAATGCTGCGTGCAACTAGTTTAAATTTAAAAGGAAGACCAACCTTTGTCAACAGGCATCATCACACCATTATAAGTCCCGTCCCTTAATAAAAAGAGTGCAGCATCCGTTATCGCTTCCGGAGAAATCAGTTTACCATCAGGATTTTTTTTGGCCCATAGAACCCGCAGCGCCTCCGGCAATAAACCGCTATCAGTAAACCCCGGGCAAACGGCATTGGCCGTAATACCGTATTGAGCATATTCCATACTCACGGATTTGACAAGAGACATAATCCCGGTTTTTGCCGCTCCATACACGGCATTTGTCCGAAAACCCCGTAAAACATACGTTTCCGTACCGCCGAAAAGTAAAATACGCCCCCACTTCCGCTCTTTCATACCGGCTAAAGCTGATGAAACCAGTATTCCCGGCAGAGTAAGATTCGCATATACTGTTGTGTTCCATTCCTGCGCAGTAGTCATATCAACCGGTTTTTGCAAAAACGGACCGTAAGCAACGCACAGGATGTCGGCAGCATTGGCATACCTACACAGCTCTTCCACATAGGAGACTTCTTGCAAATCACAGATAAAACAGGCTACATTTCCTTGTCTGCAAAGACTTGTAACACGGGTTGAATTGCTGCGCCCCTGTACTACGACAGAAACAGCCTCTCGTAAAAGCGATTGCACTAAGCAGTATCCAATTCCACTTGTCCCGCCGACGACCAATGCGCTTTTACCTTGCAGCACATTATCCATAGCGTATTCCTTTTATATGGTTTATTAGATAGCCCCACGCTTATGTTTTTCCATTATACTCCGAAGTACTTGACATAGCAAGCGTTCTTTACACAAATAATTGCTATGGGTACGACAACCTCTCTAGAACGGCTTCCGGTTGCGGTTATTCTCTGCCGTCCTGAAATAAGCCGTAATATCGGCGCCGTTTGCAGAGCGATGGCTAACAATAATTGTACTGATTTACGTATTGTAGGCAATAGAGTAGATTACGACGAAAATGAAATCCTCCGTTTGGCAATTCATGCGGGAGCGCTTTGGCAAAATGCCCGCTTTTTTGAACCCTCGATCACCGGATTAAAAGCTGCGGTTGCCGATTGCGGTATTGTCGCCGGAACAACACGGCGAGTAGGAGAAAAACGCAAATCATGGGGTATGACCCCTGAAGACTTCTCTTCATTTTCATGTAATACGGCAGAGGGGCATACCGGAATCGTATTCGGGAATGAACGCACAGGGCTTACCGATGAAGAATTAAATGTGTGCTCGGTAGCGGTCAATATCCCTTCGGCATCCGATTTTCCGTCGCTTAATCTTTCCCACGCCGTGCAGATCGTTTGCTATACCTTGTTCCGTGCCTATAGCCCCCGAAAATACGGATACGAACGCATACCATATACGCGGATTACCGCAGCGGCAGAACATATCAACAGCTGTTTATGCACGATGGGGCTTTTTAAACACGCCGGAAAGGAAGATAACATTCGTTTTTTTCAAGAAATAATTGCAAGAGCAGGATTATCCGCCCGGGAAGCGCGGTATTTGGAAGAACTTTTTCAAAAGCTGTGTTATGTTAAATGTCGAAATGCTGCGGAAAAAGAACCGGAGAGGCCTTTGCAGCAAACACAGCCCGCTCCAGACAATTAAAAAGCTCGCGGATATTCCCCGGCCAATTGTATTTACAAAGCAGCCGCAACGCATCCCGCGATAAATGCTTTCTCGTTTGTTTTAAATAATTATATGCCAGCACTCCGATATCCTCTTTATGCTGTCGCAGTGGAGGAATGATAAGATGCGATACATCAAGCCGATAAAAAAGGTCCAACCGGAAAAGGCCTTGATCAACCATCTCTTGCAAATCACGATTCGTCGCACAAATCAATCTAAAATCGGAAGAGTGCTTTTGAGTTCCTCCCAGTTTATAATATTCGTGCGTTTCGATAACCCTCAAAAGCTTTGCCTGTAAATTTAAAGTAAGGTTCTCTATTTCATCAAAGAAAAGCGTTCCCTGATGAGCTTCCGAAAAAAGGCCATCCTTATCGACTGCTCCGGTATACGCTCCCTTACAAGATCCGAATAATAAACTTTCTGCAAGCTCTTCGGCAATACAAGTCGTATTAACCGGTAGATATTTACCGGAGCGATTTTTAGAATACTGGTGAATAAGTGAAGCCACAACTTCTTTACCGGAACCGCTTTCTCCGTAAAGCAATACATGAGACTGTTGCTGTGCCGTCTGTAAAATAAAGTTCCGCACCATTTGCATCTCGATACTTTGTCCCTGTAGTTTTGTATAAAGCGGAGCTGTCAGCGGATCAATATCATATGCATCCGGTATCGGAATAATTTTTCCCGATAGTATATTTTTAATAGTGCTGCATAATATATTGAATTCATACGGAATTGAAAAACACCCCAATATCATGTTTGTTGCAAAAGCTGCTTTTTCGATAAAAGTACAGTGTTGGTGTGATAATAAGAAAATGGGTAAAATAGGATATTGTTCGTAAATCCCTTTGAGTATATTCGGCGGGTAGTCTCCGCCTGCTTCAAAATCAAATAACAGAAAATCGTAGGCTTTTTCTTCTAAACACGATAGGACAACCCGATTGTCCAATATATAGTCTACAGCCCAAACATTCCGAGATACACACACAAGTTTTTTGGCATCTGTCGAAAATGCTGCAACAAACAAAACACTTAGCACAGCCACACACCTGCAACAGAAAACCGGAAGAGGCAGGAATCGAACCTGCCGTTGCGAATTATGCAACCAACGGTTTTGAAGACCGCGAAGACCACCAGATCCCATCAGCTTCCATTTATTAAGAACTATCTTAGAAAAAACTCCAAAAGCCGAAATCTTTAAAGATTTCTCTAATTATAATTTAGTATAAAATGAAACTTTTTTTTAAGCAACCCTACCGCTTTGAGTTTTTTTAGACTCACAAGCATTTTTTAATCACAATACCGTATTGAGATTAAAATCATATCGTTATTGCAAAGAGTACGATGGGAACGGATATTCTTCACTTTACCGATTCTTTCACCTCCGCCAGATACCGGAGCATTTTATCTACTAGGATAAAGGCTTG
>CAUVKE010000073.1:0-6216 GCA_963552415.1 uncultured Treponema sp. | reverse complement strand
CGGTAATATGAATCTGTCGGTTCGATTGATTTTGTCTGACCGGTTGACGGCACAGAGGGCTGCTGTGTTCCGCGGACAAGCTCCAAGGCAGGATTTTCAGCAAGCTCTTCTGTAATCCGTTCACGGAGTTCGGCAGCCGGCATTGCCAATATATCGAGTGATTGGATTTGACTTTGACTCATCCGCTGCTCAAGCTTCTGCCCGAGCGTTTGCTCTATCTGTTGCATCGTTATCGGCCTAGTACGAAGGCACACCCGAGTGAGAAGGTACACCCGCGTAAAGAAGTGCCGGCAGAATTGGGCGGTGTAAAGAAATTCGGCTTAGTTGAGGTGATGCCGTTATAAACGGCACTGTTGCCTTTCGTTGCGGTGCAATATTGATAAAAAAGATTAAAGAATACTGCAAAGAACGGCAGACATTTCCACTGCAACCGGATATTGCCGTGCATCGCCCAGCCGCCGCCCATGGTATCGACGAATCGGATATTACGGTCATGATGGATATCCTCTGCCGCAGCCATAATGCCGGCAGTGAGATGGAAATCAGATGAAAGTGTCAGTTTATAGGGGAAGGCCGTTTCAAACCCAAGGCCTATTGCCGGTATCATTACTTGTTGTTGATACGATACTGCTGGGCCGTTATGCGGTACTTTAGGTAATGCTGTACTCCATGGTTCATACATTCCGTTCGGCTTTATTTTTGCATATTGCAGATACCCGCCGTATGAATGCCAGCTGATTGTTGAGTAGTAAAGACTGAGCATTGGCTCTACCGTCAGTGAAATACCTGTACTCCGCATTGCAGCCGTTTGCGGCATGGGTAATTGTAACCCAAGTTTCGCCATCCCGCTTAATCCCTTAATAATTCTGCAGTTGTGTTCGGAAAATTTTGTTATGCCTGTTTGCGGAGGTATTGCTTGTATTCTTTCAAAATCCAAATCGGTCATGGGGGATGTAGACATCGGCTGCATAAACGAAATATTCCCTTCGATGTGAATGCCTTTAGGGAAATATAAGCCGCCGTAGAGCGTATAAGAAGCCGAAGGCGTAAGCGGCCATTTCAGATCACTTACAACTACATCATGAGCACAGACATATTCATGGGCTTCGCCAATCATCGTGTTGACCGAAAAAGCGAGAAATCCGCTTACCGGAAATTTTTTTGCTTTTTCTGCGTCTTCAAGCGGTTTTGCGTCTTGAGCCAAAATTATATGCGAGAATAAAAAAAAGATTATAACTGTTAGTAATAAAAAGCGATATGGCTTCATGGCGGAACTATAGCCTTAATTTTTAATCTACTCAATAGAACAATGACAGGACAAACCCATCAGATATTTTTTTAAATCTCCCCGCAAAATCAGGAGGGAACCGTTAAAAGGTGAAGTTTTTAGCGGTTCTCTTTACTTTTAAAAGAAAATTTATTATGCTGTACTTCGATATTTCAATGTTATCCGGCACAAACAATTGCAATGATACAGGAATATCCGAAATTTTCTTTTAGGAGGAAGAGGTATGAAAAAATCCGCTTTCGTATTATCGGTTCTTTTTTTGACCGGTGTTCTTTCGTTTGCATCCGGAGCTGCTGATGCTAAAGCTTCCGATGCTGCAACAGATGTCAAAATCGACTTTAGAATGAACATTGCCAAACAAGATTATGAAGCCAATTATTTTAATTGGACGCTCGGAACGCAAGAGACGGTTCAGGACAAATTCGATGCCGTTTCGGGGGCCAGTTTAAAGGGTTCTACAAAAGCGTTTAATGCCGTTCGCTATGCAGGCGATGCTGCAGATAAGAAAGCGGCAATTCCGTCAGCGCTGCGCAGTTTGTTTTTGCTTTCGCTTTCCGATTGGAAATTAGTCGAGGGATACGGACTCCAAGCAACAAATACCGACGGTATGTTGACGATACGGTTTGCCCGCAAAACAACGGCGTGTGAATTAACGACCGACAAAAAGGGGAATTTCAATATTCTTACCGGCGCTAAAATCGCAAAAGATATTACTGAAAAGACCGACACCGGTTATGTAATCAAACCTGAATATCTTAAAGAGGGCGGCGATCCTACAAAAATGTCCGATTTGGATTGGAGCAAGGTACCGCTGAAAAACGACACGTTTGCGTCCGATGCGGCCTATCATTATGAAGGAACACTGAAGTTTGCGTTAAAAGATGACGTTTTAACGGTGAACGGCACATTGAACCGTAAATAGGGCATCTCTAAAAACTCAGTTAGATTTTTAGAGATTAATGTGGTAGATGATTATTACTCGAGCGGGGCTGTTAAAAAAGCAACCAACTTTTAAGACATCCCCGTGCCCTATACACCTAGGGGATAGGATAGACCGCGTGTACGGCGGCGGAAAAAGCGCCGGTGCGTTCCCGTATCAGCTGATAGAATTGCAGTTTACCGGTCTCGATAGGCGGTTTACCGGTATCGATAGAGAGGATCGCAAAGCCGCCGTAGGATTTGCCGCGGGGGCGCAAGGGGCTGCCGGGGTTGATAGTCGTGACGCTGCCAAAGCTTTCGATACTTTGTATATGTGTGTGTCCGTGTACGGCGATTGCGCAGCCGAGGCTTTCGGCTGTCATACTTAGTTTACGCCCGTCAAGTTCAACATGATGCAAATGCCCGTGCGTCAAAAATATATGCTGTCCTGCAATCATCTTTTGCTGATACAGCGGCAGCCCGAACGGTTTCGGGATGCCGCTGTCAGGAAAAACCGGAGCATAGAACTGGCTGTCACAGTTCCCCTGCGTCATAATGATAACCGGCGGAATAGTTATCCGGCCGGCGGCAGCTTCGCGCACAACGGTTATCATATCTTGAGCGCCGTCTCCGGCAAAGAGGCAGGCATCGCATTCTCCGCTAAAAGCCGATAAAATCCACCGCACTGCATCCACTGCCCCGTGCGTGTCGGAAAGCAGCAGAATAGAAGCTGCATCCGCATATTGCAACCGGTTATAGAGCGCTGTATCGGCAATAACGCCGTTTTCACAGCGGGTAAAACAGTTCATTGTTTTTCTCCTGCGGCGCTCCCCTGCTCTCCGCTCCCTGCGGAATCCGTTTCCATTCCAGCCCCTTCTGCCGCTTTGCCGGTCGAAGGCGGTGATAAAATAAGATAGTTATATGAGCGGATATTCAGTTCAGGGTCTTTATACGGCTGTATCGTGTATGGCGTACCGCCCCATGCAGTTATCCCCTGCGCTTCCAGCATAGCGGAAGTTGTTGCAACTGCCCGCGCAAACCGCGGAAACGGCTCCTGTTCCGGCAATTCATTAATTTGCTCTACAGCGGTTACGGCACAGAGCAGCAGTGTCTGTACATCATGCGCGGAGATATTCACCTCCCGATCGGCCTTTGCAAACGAGTCGGGCAGTTCAAAGTCCACAACAACATCGCTGTAGGCTTCGAGCGGCAGTATTTCTTCCACCGGCAGCAAGGAGAAAATATGCAAGGCCGGGTATTTTTCTTTAACGGTACGCAGGATGCGGGCGCCGCCTTCGGGAATGCCGATAGAAATGAGCGCCTCGACAGGTTGTGCCGCAAGCCGTTCCGTGATCATCGAAAGCCTCGGCTGTTTTGTCTTTGCGGTCATATCGCTGTAGCTTAAAATATGGAGGTTTACCTTTAGGCTCTCCACCGTATAGATATTTGAAAGATAGGTAAAAAGGTCTGAATACTGATAAAAATCTTTTCCCAGTACAAACAGGAGAGGATGACTAAGCGCCTTCTTTTGATGAGATTGTTTACGTGAACGGCTTGTTCCGTCGCAAGCAGCTGCTCCGGCGATGAAGGCGGTAATCGAAATTATCAAGCCGATACGAGTAACAGTTTTGCTCAAGCGGCGTAATAGAAAAACATTCCTCACTTGTGCCGGATGTGCTGCAACCGAGGAGGATATATCAGAATTTTTTTTCATCATCAAATCCGCGGCATTTAATTTGAGGCCGCAATCCCTTTTAAAAATTTACGTAAGATAAATGCAATCACCATAGTTCCCAAAATCATAATAAAGGAAAGTGCACTGATCACCGGTGAAATGCCGTACCGCACCATCGAAAATACATAGAGCGGTAGCGTTGTTGAACCCGGGCCGGATACAAAAAAGGTAATCACAAAGTCTTCGAGCGACAGCGTTACCGACATAAAAAAGCCGGATAAAATCGCCGGAAAAATTGCCGGAATTATCACCTTGAATAAGGTTTGCCGCTCCGTAGCGCCGAGGTCGCGTGCGGCTTCGACAATCGAAAAATCGAATTCTTCGAGACGGGCAAGCACCAGCAAAAACACAAAGGGCAAGCAGAAGGTAATATGCGCAATAATAATAGAAAGAAACCCGAGCGGTATGTTGATTGCCGAAAAGAAAATCAGCGTAGACATACCGATAACGACTTCAGGCAGCACCATCGGCAGGATACTCACTGCTTGTACATACCCCCTGCCTCGGAAGCGGTACCACTGGACGCCGAGCCCCGCAAACGTACCGATAGCAACGGAAATAAGCGCTGAAATAAAGGCAATCAGCACACTGTTACCGAACGAATGCCATAGCTTTTCGGATTCTAAGAACAGCGCTGCATACCACTTGAGCGAAAAGCCCGACCATACAATCGCCTTGCCTTCATTAAATGAAAACACCGCGATAATGACAAGCGGTAAAAACAAAAACAGCAGGACTATCAGCAGTATCGTAGATGAAAAGGACGCTTTGCTCGCATTTCTATATGCACGCCGCGCATGGCGAGCCGGTTCCGCCTCTCGCTTGCGCTTTTCGAACTTTTGAATAAACCGCCGGTACGGGCTTTTTATAGAAGCGCGCCGGTATGGAACCGGCAATGCTTGTTGTTGTATATCTTGCGGTATATCAGACATACTTCCCCCTAGTAATTGCCAGTGTGCTGCCTCGGAAAACCGATGGCCATATTCACCAGTGGAGCTTAAGATTCGGTGGGGCCTTTAAAACCTTTCCCGTCATCGGGAGCCCAAGTGTAATCGGATCCTTTTTCCATCTCGTTACTGGGGGCATTCCCCATCGCATTTACGACTAGTTTACAGGTAGGTTTACCGTCCGCACCGACCTTAAATGTTACGGTATTTTTTACTTCTTTCCGGTTAAAATCCTTTTTAGAATATGTTTTGCATATCCATTCGGTTGCGGAAACTTTTTCCCATTGCATATTTGTATATATCGCGCTCATCGGCTGAGAATAGCTGATTAATTTTTCTTGATCGTAAACGACACATATATCATAATAGTGATTCTCAAAATGAAGCTTGCCGGAATACGAGCCGTAAAACTGCTTTACCGTTTCGGCATCAGCGGTATCTACCGCCGGCGTTGCATATTCGATTTTTATGCGTACCGTATATGTCTTTGACGAACCGTCTTCGGCAACAACCTTATAGTCTCTGTTTTTAATAAACCAATCTTCCAGTACACCGTTTTTTTGTTCCTCCGTGCCTTTATACAGCTTTGCCTTAGGACTTACCGTAAAACTTGCCTTAAATTTTCTGTTCCCCTTTTTTGAAGGATCCGTATATTTATACGCGGATTCGGGTACCGTTATACGGACAATTCCTGACGCTTGATCTATTGCACCGATGATATCATTCGTCAACCAGCTGTTACTATCTTTTTTAAATGCAAACAATGTAAGATCTTTTTTCGATGATTTAGCCGCATTGCCTGCTGATTTGTTGTCAGTCATCTTGTTACAGCCGCTCGACAAGAGCGCTGCACATCCAACGCAAATGGCTATTGCGATAACCATATACTTTTTTATACCGGTTTTCATATTGAACTCCTTTAACCATGTCTGTTTGGTTAGCTAAAGCAAACAAAGTAGATAATACAATATTTTTTCAGAAATATCAACATTCTTATCATCGAGTAATCCATTTGCGAAAAGTGAGTTCAGAACCTATCACTTTTAAAATCCTATAATCTATGCTATACTATAATTCGTAAGAGAGAATAGCTATGAGTACAGTAAATAGAAAGTGCAAAAACCCACTTCTGCATGAAACCATGGCATCCTTGCCGCTTCTGATTAGTAATTTAATTACTCATTATCCATTATTTTCCCTGCCATTTTGCTCCGAAAGTCGCATAAAGACTTGTAGGAGGTGTGAAAAATGCAACAATTACCTAACAGTCCTTTGCGGTTTACCGCACGGAACGACTATGCGTTCAAAAAGCTTTTTGGTACCGAGGA
>CAUVKE010000072.1:0-6306 GCA_963552415.1 uncultured Treponema sp. | reverse complement strand
GCTTTTGGAAGCGAGTGTGATTATTCAGAATATTGCAAGTCAGACAAACTTGCTCGCAATGAATGCCGCTATCGAAGCCGCACATGCGGGGGAAACCGGAAAAGGTTTTGCGGTTGTTGCCGATGAAATCCGTAAACTTGCGGAAGAATCAAATGAACAAGGAAAGCAAATCGGCGGTGTTCTAAAAGAATCCATCGAAATTATTCGTACTCTGATAACTGCCGGTAACGGTGCCGAACAAACCTTTGATAAGGTATATGAACTTGCTACTCAAATTTCCGATCAGGAAGATTCTATTACACGTTCCATGCAGGAGCAGATGAATGCAAATAAAGAAGTATTGATTGCGATTGAAGATATCAATACTACCACGAATACGGTGAAGGCCGGTTCGTCGGAAATGCTATCGGGCAGCGGAGAAGTTGCGCGGGAGATGAATAAACTGGACGGATTGACACAGGTTATTGCCAACAGCATGGATGAAATGTCTGCCGGTGCTATTCAAATAAATAATGCCGTTGTAGAAGTAAATGATCTGGTACAAAAAAATAAAGAAAGTATCGGAATATTGGTAAATAAGGTGAAAGAATTTACGGTATGATAAAAGAAGCGGAAAAATTTGCCGGTACCGTTATCTATGATATTTTGACAGCGATTCATTCACTGTATAACGATATAGACGCCGATCAGAAAATATGGAAAGCACGGAGTCCTATGCAGTGCCCCGACGGATGCGGCAGCTGTTGCGTGCATTTTGAGCCGGATGTATACGAGGCCGAGGCTCTATATCTTGCGGCGTGGATGCTGGAGCATCAAACTGAACGGGCTGACCGTATTGCCGAAGCGGAAAGGGATTCTTTTGCCTGCGGAGACGGCTGCTTTCTTTTTGATCCCGACAGCCCGTATCATTGCACGGTATACGGCGGCCGATGCCTAATATGCAGGCTTTTCGGTTTTTCCGGCGATCACGGGAAAGACGGTACTATCCGCTGGAAACCGTGCCGATATATGGAGCCTTCCGGTAAGACATTGTCCGAAATTCCTGAAAAAACGCCGTCCGGAATCGCCGGTAACGCAGTGGGTGGAATTTCCGGTACCTCTATCAACGGGACAGGTACGGTGCAAGATGTTCAAACGGGGCGGCAATACGGACAGGAAGAAATGATGCGCTTATTCGGTGCTGTTCCGCCGTATATGGGCGTCGCTTCGTCAAGTCTTTTGGCGCTGAATCCTGATGATACGCATCCCCACCCCTTGAGGATTGCGCTTCCCGCTGCGATTAAAAAGCTGAAAATGCTGTTGCGCTTTATCACGCCGCCCGAACCCGATTGTCCGTCGCCGCATCCGTTAAGCGCCTAGTGCCGCCGCTATCCTGAACTTTATGATACTTTTAGGCTTGAGCCGTGCAGGAAAGACCTCCGTAGGACGGCTCCTTGCCAAACAGCTCAGCTGCCGGTTCTACGACACCGATGAGCTTATCCGTATCCGCACCGGCTTAACGCCGCGAGAGCTTTACCGTCAAGCAGGGATATCCGCACTGCACACTGCGGAAGCCGCCGCCGTGCGTGAATGCTGCGGCCGTGATTTTGCCGCGATGGCTCAACTGCCTACCGGCCGCGTTACTTCCGTCCCCACCGAAACCTGCCGCGTTGTCATCGCGGCAGGCGGCGGCATCTGCGATAATGCCGAAGCGTCGGCAATCATTGCAGCAATACCGCTGCGGGTATTCCTCTATGCAAAGGAAGCGGTGCTTTTTGAACGTTTAACGCACGATGCGCTGCAAACGGGGTATTATCCGGCATTTTTACAGTTTCTGCCTGTTGACCAAAAAGCGGAAGCGCAACGGCTTTTCGCCGAATTGTATGCGCGCCGCACCGAATGGTACCGCAAAAGCTGTAACCTCATCATCGACACGACCTGCTTGGACTGCGCCGCCGTTGCGCAGAAGATTGTGAAACAATCCTCTCACTTTCCGCGAATCTGATACACAAGTTTAACATCGTAATACGGCTTTTCGTTTTTCACCGACACTTCCAATTTGCCGGAGTGTACTTTTCCGATACCGTTTCGTTTAAAACTGACATATACGCCGCCGCCGTACATGGGACTTTGCAGGTATATGAGGCGTTCTCTTTTATTTTCTTCTTTTCGTATCGTTTGGGAAAACGAACCGTCGATGCCGCAAAAAATGCCGTCGGTGATGCAAAAGCTGCTGTTCGCATAGACGGTGTATTTTTTCAAAATAAACGGATTAGCGGTTCTATCCTGCAATGCAACCGAAACTCCGAGAGCTGCTTTTTGAAACCATTGCACTCCGCTAAACCATTTCGGCTTACTTACGCACGTCAATTCCGTTTTAAGCGTATGCAACTTATTGCGGTAATCCCAGTTTGACTTCCAGCGGATAATACTATGCTTTATCTGCGCGGTGAGTCCGCCGTTATGCAGTATTGCCCTGTCATCCATATTAAAAGCATAGAGCGCGAACAATGAAAAAAGACCGACTTTAAAGTGCGGCTGAATAAAAGCGGTAACCTGTTCGTTTTGTTGTTTTCCGTCCCAGTTGACGGCGCGCACTCCGGTATAGCTGCCGCCGGTTCGTATACCCGCATACCGGTACCAAACATCGCATTCAGCCTGCACCGCACCGGAAACGGTTTTGTCCGCTGCATAGCTGCAAAAACCGGTTGTTGCAAACGAGACAATCGGATGAATAAAAGCGGCATTTAGACCGAAAAGCGTGTGGTAGCGCTGTTGCAGCATTCCGGCATACCTAGTTGATCCTGCGGAAGATGTTTTTACCTCTCTAACCAATTCCGGTATAAAAGCGGTAAGGTATTGAACGGCAAAGTTGATATCTGCTCTTTTCCGATTCATACGCCAGCCGCCCATAAGGCCGTAGCGCATCCGCTGCTTCTTAGGTTCGGGGCTTGCAAAAAAAACGCCGTTCCATCCGCTGCCGTATAACTCAACCCCATATTGAACGGCTTTCTGCGCAGTCCCGATACCGATAAACTGTTCTCGGGGAAATTTAAGTCCGCTGTAGTTTGCTTTAATTTTTGAAAAGCCGGTAAAATTTGCTGTTTTTATGAAAGTGTCAAAGGTTAGGTTTCCTGCGCCGAGAAAAAGCGTCGGGATAGGTTTTTCAGGAAAAGAAGATTGCAGCGCTGTAAGCGGATACAGGCCAACACCGAAATTCCTCACCGAAAGTTCAAAGTAGGGTACGGGCATCGGTGATTCAAGTTGTAAATAACCGATATAACCGCGGCCGCTTGTCCCTGCGGAAATTCCGGCGCCTTTACGAACGCTGTGTGTGTATCGGAAAAAATAGTTGTGTTCCGATGCAGTCTCTTTCGCAGAGGCTGTATCGTTTTGCTGTACTTCCGATATGGAATCCGTCTTGTCTGTTTGAGGTTTGACCGATTCGTCTGTCTGTTGAGTAAGCGCTTCATCCGTTTGCTGCCCGGCAGATTTGCCCGTCTTTTGTCCGGCGCCGCCTGTTTCCCTTCCGGTTTCGGAAGTTTTATCGGAATTGTATTCATCCTTCTCGATGTCGGAATCCTCATCGGAATCTTCATCGGTATCGTATTCCTCGACGTTCTGCCTGCCGAATATAAAACGGTCATTGGTTAGACGGTCAAAAAGCGATTGTTGCCCGTGGCCTTGCGCAGCAACACATCCAAAGAGGATAACAAACATACACAATAGGGTCGGCATACGTTTGATGCCGTAATAAAATCTTGTAAGGTTCATGCCCTTCTTATGCGGCACGAGCAGCATTTTGGCTAAGAAATTTTTACATTTTGTGAAAAAAGTTAAAAAAATATGAAATACGTTATGACTGTTAGAACTAAGGAAATACAAGGCGCTGAGTAAACAACAGTCTTCGACGTACAACAAGCACGCCTGCGGGTATTGTTTACTCAGCAACACCGTAGGCGGTATACATATTTTCAAAAAATAAGGAATTGACATGATAGGTATGAATAACGATAATAAATGCTAGGCAATTAATAATCGTTCTACCGCCTTGCGGCCATATTTGTTTTAGTGTGAGGGAGAAGCTATGAAGAAACAGCTCGGCTTGCAAAAAAGATTGATTATTATTTTTGCAATATTTATTGTTACAGTGTCAATTTTGCAAACTGTTTTAGCAGGCAGTATTGTCAGACGGTCAATTACTGCAAAAGTCGTGGAGCTATTGCAAAACAAAGCGATTACGACTGCCGAAAAAATCGATCATGAAATCGAGGATCTTTCCTTCTGGCTGGAAGGTGTTGCCGACACTCCCGTTTTGTTCGATGAAAGTTTAAGTATTCAAGAACGATTGCAGGAAATCGAGTTCCTGATTAAACGGCAACCGTCTGTAAAAAACTACGGTATGGCCGGTATGGACGGTAACCTCATCCGCGCCGACGGCAGCAGTTTCTTTTGCGGGAGTCAGCCCTGGTTTAACACTGTTACGAGCGGGACACCGTTTCTATCCGAGCCTTTTCAAGCAGGCAAGGATGTTTTTCTCATCTCGTATGCAATCCCCATGTATGACAAGGATAAGCGGATTACCGGTTTCTTTTCAATCGATATCGACGGTCAATATCTTTCCGATATTTGTAAAACAGTTAGCATCGGTACGAGCGGTTCCGTCTTTATCGTTGGAATCAGTAGGAACATTATCGGCGATACCGACTTTAGCCGTGTTACTGTAAAAACGTCCATCAGTGAAGCTGCAAAAACCGATAAAGATATGGCTTCGTTATCTGATCTTGTCGAATCGGTTTTTAACTCAGACGATGTTGTAAGCGGTTCAGGTTCGTATAACGGCGAAACTCAATTTGTCGTAGGAAAGAAAATGAAGACCGGTTGGGTGGTGATGCTGCGGGCTCCCGAAAAGGAATTTTTGAGCGATGTGCGCACATTGAACCGTTGGATGTATCTGATCGGTATTGCAATGCTGCTTATTGCCGCCATCGTAGTGTATTGGTTGTCGCATCGCATTATTAGTCCGATTGTACGCGTTGCAGCCGCATTAAAAGATATTGCACAGGGCGAAGGAGACCTAACCGTCAGTTTGCCGGTAACCGGTTTGGATGAAATCCGTAATCTTTCAGAATATTTTAATCAAACAATCGGAAAAATCAGAACGGCGATTCAATCCGTTGATAAGAATGCCGGTGCAATGACAAAAATAGGTGATGAGCTTGCGCAAAATATGTCCGAAACTGCCGGAGCGGCGAATGAAATTAGTACCCATATTGAGGATGTAAAACGAAAGATATTTACACAGGCTTCAAGTGTTACCGAAACTTCCGCGACCATCGAAGAAATTATCCAAACTATTAAGCAGTTAAACGGCAGCATTGCAACCCAAGCAGCAAGCGTTGCGGAATCTTCTTCGGCGATTGAAGAAATGGTTGCCAATATCGCGTCGATTACGAAGACTTTGGAAAGAACCGATGAGTCGATAAAATCCCTCGCGTCTGCTACTTCCGACGGTAAAGAAACGCTGCACAGCTCCAACGCTATCACACAAAAGATCGCCGAAGCGTCCGGCAGTTTAATCGAAGCGAGCGGCGTTATCCAGCATATCGCAAGCCAGACCAACCTGCTCGCAATGAATGCGGCAATTGAAGCAGCTCATGCCGGAGAAGCGGGGAAGGGCTTTGCCGTTGTCGCCGACGAAATCCGCAAGCTGGCCGAAGATTCGGCAACGCAGGGAAAAACCATTACAACAACGCTTAAGCAGTTCGGTACGGAAATCGAAAGCCTCTCAAATTCGGCACAGAGCGTTGAAGAAAAATTTAACGTCATTTTTAATCTATCCGAACAGGTTAAAATGATGAGTAATCAGCTGACTGCAGCGATGCGCGAACAGGAAAACGCCAGTAGAGAAGTGCTTACCGCAATCAAAAATATCAATGCGGTAACGGTTGAAGTCAACAACGGTTCTGCGGAAATGCTGAAAGGCGGTGAAAAAGCGGTAAAAGAAATGTCAATTCCGGACGATCTTACGCGCGTTATTACCGGCAGCATGGACGAAATGACCTCAGGCTCATCATATATCAATACGTCTGTACAGGAAGTCAATCAAATTACCCAGCGTAATAAAGAGAGCATCGCTGAACTCGCCGCCGAGGTGAGCAAGTTTAAAGTTAAATAATTCAGGGGAAGCAGGGGTGTTGTGTTTTTAACGAAACATATTTCAGGGGCTGTCCAAAAACTGAAAGCCTATCAGCTATGCTGATGGCGATGTCAAAAAAGTAACCAACTTTTGAGACATCCCCGTGGATGGGGTTATCAAAAAAACGG
>CAUVKE010000071.1:0-6318 GCA_963552415.1 uncultured Treponema sp. | reverse complement strand
AAGACTTAAACGCTTTGCAAAAGTTGGAATGCAACAAGAATAAACTTACCGAGCTTAACGTGCAAGGGTTAACCGCATTGCAAGAGCTGAACTGTGAGAACAATGAGCTTACGTCCCTTAATGTAGAAGGATGTACCGCTTTGAAAGATTTGTACTGCGGCAGCAATCAGCTTACTGACATTGACGTACAAGGCTTGACTGCTTTGGAATTACTGAAGTGTGGCAACAATCGGCTTAGAGCCCTTGATGTACAAGGCTTGACCGCATTGCAATGGCTGAACTGCGAGAACAATGAGCTTACGTCCCTTAACGTGCAAGGCTTAACCGCTTTGATACGTCTGGAGTGCCATCGTAATCAGTTTACCGTCCTTAATGTGCAAGGATTAAGGGATTTGGAATGGCTGCGTTGCTACGGCAACAAGCTGAATGCCAAAGTGATGACAAAACTGTTGAACGATTTACCGGAGCTCCAATCGCTGCACAATCCTTCACTGTGTTTTCTTTACACCGAACAAACGGGCGTAACCGAGGGTAATCACAAGGACTTTACCGCTCCGCCTGAATTGAAAGCCGCTTTTGACAACGCAAAAGACAATAAACACTGGAATATGTATAAAATAAATGAGCATGGGCATGAGGACGAGCTTGAGTAAGGCACCGCCCCAGCAAGAGCTGGGGGCATAAGGGGAATTTGGGGAGGCTTCCCCAAGCCCCGCTTTTAGGGGCGGGAGGAAACTTTTTCGGATAAAAGTTTTTTTAGGGAACCTCTAAAAACCTCAGTTTTTTAGAGGTTTTCCTTAGATTTATTTTGCGAAACTTTGTTGGTAGTACCTCCCCTATATCGAAGGAGGAAATAGATGAGTACTATAAAGACTATAAGCCATAAACAAAACATTTCACTATATCTAAATTTTTTATATGCATCGGTTTTTGAACAGGATAGCGCCGTGCAAGTATGCCCAACATTATTCGCATCTGAAATCCGTGTCCTACAATCACCACATTTTTGTTTTCTATTAAAGATATCAATGCTTTGATTTCATGCTTGACCATCCGCTTTGTTCTTTCCTGCCGCGGATTGTTGCAAAACCACTGCATCCGTCCCCAGAATAGCCATCGCCATAACGAAAGCGGTTTATCAGAATCTCGATACGGAGAAATCGGTATTTCCGAAAGTTCCGGTAACCGTATCGGTGTTTTATCAGGAAAGAGCTGAGCCGCCGTGTCTATGCTTCTTTTTAACGTACTCGTATAAAGTTCAAAATACTCCGGCAATTCATCTCTGATAGACCGAAGCTGTGAATCTTGTATCTGTTCTATCGGTGCTTCATCATACGCAGCCTGCGCTTGAGCAAAACCATCGGCTGTATATTTCTGTTTCCAATTAAAAAGCACGTGTGCATGCCGTATCAAAATAAGCATTATGGCGTATACCTCATTTGGTTCTCCTTTACTTCACCGCCCTCGTTGCAATGAATGACGGGATATGCAATTCGTGCAAGCGTCCTTCTCCGTTCGTGTCTTCGTATATATCGGTGAGCGTGAAACCTGCGCGCAGCTGTCCGCCGATTTGTTCGCTTACTGTATGAGAAAATTGCCAACCGCTGTCCGCTTCTTCAAGCTGTTTGCGGTGCGCTTCGTTCAGCAGCGGATTAAACGGAAGTGCGTTGATAATTTTCTCTTCTTTTTGATCGACAATATAATTGATACCGGTATCAAGTCCGCACAGTAACACACCGCCTTTTTTGAGTATACGAAAACATTCCAAAAACACCGGTTCAACTTTTTCGATATAGCAGTTGCTTACCGGATGGAAAATAATATCGAAGGATGCATCGGCAAAGGGCAGCGGTTTCGACATATCTGCCCGTATAATGTTAATTCGGTAACCTTCTCGTTCGGCAACAATTCGCTCAGATTCAAGCTGTTTTTCAGAGTAGTCAAGTACCGTGCATTCCGCTCCGGCTGCGGTAAAAATCGGCATTTGCTGCCCGCCTCCCGACGCAAGTCCTAACAGCTTTTTCCCTTTTAAATCACCGAACCATTCACGCGGTGCCGCTTTTGTCGGCGTCAATACTACAGACCATTGTCCGTTTTGTGCATTGATATAGGTTTCGTGATCAACGGGCTTACCCCATTCCCAGCCTTCAGTAATCCAACGATCGATTACCGCCGCATTTGCATCCTGATAATTTTTCTGTGTGTTCATAAAATGCTCCATATTAATCTATTCCTCAATTTTATGCTTGCGCAATACAGCGAATAAAATGACAATACAATATCCGATGATAGCCGGTAATCCGCTTTCTATGCCAAATGTACCGCCCGTTATCCACATATTTTCACTGCGAATGACGTAGGATAGTAAAGGAGTAGTATCCGGTTTTACTGAAATACCGATAATACCAAGAATAAAAAAATTCCATACTCCATGTATTACTATTGAGTTGTTTACCGTATCTTTTGCATATGTAACGGATGAGAACATTACACCGACTGTTATACCGGCAAGTAACAATTGCAGGATATCGATTATTCTCATACTGCCTGATATATGAAGAAGGGCAAATAATGCAGACGGTACAAATGCGGCAACTTTTCTATTCCATCGTATTTCTACCAACTTCATTATATATCCGCGGAAAAGTATTTCTTCACAAACTCCTGCAGATAATCCGATACTGGCAGCAAAGCATATCTTTTCATATATCTTTATGTTATTAATTGATAATGTACCGTTTAGAAAAAAATAATAAAATCCTATAACACAGCAGGGTAAAATAATTGAAATAAGAATAAATAGTTTTGACGGTTTTACATTATTTATCCGGAAAAAATCCAATCGTTTTTTTAACCCTTTCCGGATATAGAGCGATATCAACAAGAGAAAAAATAGAATATTAAAACAACAGTTTATGATGATAATAATACTATGAATAGTAATAATATTCGAGAAACCATTTGATAATATTGCTGCAACGATATTTGCAATAATAAACAGAATAATACCGATAACACAATGCGCTATGGTCTTTAGACCAAAACGATCATCTTCAATAGCAATAAATGAATTCCACATAAAAAACCTCTCATTACCAATTGCTTATTCATTCGCCAGTTCAAGCTCTTCAAAAGCTCCTCCAATACCGCGGATTGTTGCAAAACCACTGCATCTGTCCCCAGAATAGCCATCGTCATAGCAAAACCGGCTTATCAGAATCTCGATACGGATAAATGAGTATTTCCGAAAGCTTCGGCAACCGTATCGGTGTTTTATCGGGGAAGAGCAGCGCCGCCGTGTTAATGCTTCTTTTTAATGATAGCATCCATGTCGCTTCTGCATACCGTTTTACGTATGCCTGTCATTTGCCGAACGAATCTAGCGTTTTTTCAATTTCCGTAGTAAGTTCTCCATTTTTTATAAATTCCGCTTTTGCATCTTTTGCCGTTTTGGATGCTTTTTCTTTATCGTTGAGTTCGTACAACGTATATGCGTAATGGTACAATAGGTTTTGCCGCGCTTTGCCCTGTTTAGAATATGTTTTTAAACAAACGGGAACCTCTAAAAGCTTCAGTTTTTAGAGGTTTTCCTTAGATTTAATTTGCGATGTTTTTAATAAGTCATTTGTATTTATAGACTTATTAAAAACTCGACGGGCACCTCTAAAAATCTAACCGAGTTTTTAGAGGTGCCCAAACGTCAAAAAAATCCGGCAGCCATTTTTCCGTACCTGCATTAAAATATTCTTTTATAATCATTTGTGAGACGGCGGGATTTTCAGGTGCAAAAGCAAACAGGTTTTTGGCAGCTTTTAAAGATTCTGGTTTATTCTTTTGCATTGCATACAAAGCGATTGTTTTTTGCACGATTCTGTAATCTTTCGGGAAATGTTTTTCGGCTGTTTTAAGAAAGCTCTTGGCCTTTTTATAATCGTGCAGTCCAAGACAGCTGTCAATGCAAACAATGTATGCGTCCGACTGATATTCAGGATCGTTTTTATATCCTTCAATACTTTTTTCTGCATACTGCAGTGCCAAAGCGAAATTCTTTTTTTGCAAATATATCGAACCAAGGTTAAAAAAATCATTTGCAGAAGGTTCAAAGCCCGATTCGATTTTTTTGTTATATATTTTTTCGGCATTTGTTAAATCACCGTTCTTATAATACGCAATCGCAAGTACGCTTAAAGAATGCGCATCATAGCAATCCTGATTGACAGCCTTTTGAAGACGCTCGATTGTTTTTTGCGTAAGTTCTTTTTCGCTCAAAACCCATTGATATCCATAGCGTAAAAGAACATCGTCGTAATACAAGCCGAGTGCGTAATTCAAAATGGGCTTTTCACCGTTTTTCTTTTCATACTCTTCGACAGCTTTAACTGGGTCGAACATCACCATCGAATACGATCCCGTTCCCGTTCGTACATCGTAGAGCGTTTCCCCTTTTTTAAGATTTTTAAATGCGAACATTTGGTGCATTATACTTTGAGCAAAATAATTGATTGTAATTTCTATTTTTTTTGCAAGTATGAATTCATTACTGTCTCCACTGAGTGCCCCGAACGCTGATTCATATTGCTTCCTTTGAATAAGCTCATCCGCTTTTTTGAGTAAGATTTGAGTATCCGGCGAGGCACCGTCATACGGACTTTTGTGTGCAAAAACGCCTACAGCGCACAACAACACAAAAATCGCTACAATAAATCTTTTCATAATAACTCTCCTTTGTAATCATTCATTATATATTAAAGAAGCAGCTCAATTCTAAATGGATGTTCGTGCCCTACTCAACAAGCCGGTAAGCGTTTCCTCAATAATTTCCTTCCCCGCAAAATACGTCCCCTGAATAGCGGAGCTGTTTCCGCCGCCGCGGCCGTTAAGCTGTTGGTTTAATGTTTTTATGTGCGGTTTTAAATCGATGGCATTGCTGACGATGACGTAATTGTATGCTGCCGGTTGTTGTCCTTCCGGTTCAACTGCAACCGCTGATAATGCTGCGCAGGTGTGCATTTTTCCTGTTGCTAAAAGCAGATTGCAGAACGAGCGTAGATATTCGATACTGAGATTATCTTCAAAATAAAGAGGCGCGCCCTCAGTATCTGCCGCCGACTCCGCCTTCTGTTTTAGATATTTTTCAGTCATCTCGTGCAGCTGCTGCTGGAGTTTTCCTTTTTCGGCATTTAATTTTTCCACCGCATCCTGCACTTCGGATGGCTTTGCCGATAAGCAGCGGGAGATGCCTCGTACTTGCGCCGTTTCTTGTTCGTATGCAAGAACCGCCTTTCTGCCGCAGAGCACTTCCAAACGGACGCCCTTTTTGCGGTTCGTAAAGTTGAGAATTTTAATCAAACCGATCTCGCCGGTGGCGGTTACATGTATGCCGCAGCAGGCGCAGGCATCAAGTCCCGGAATGGTGATAATGCGTACGGTACCCGACAGTTCTTTCTTGCTGCGGTATTGCATTGTCTTACGTTCTTCATCGTTCGGAAAGCTTTCTTGAATCGGAAGATTTGCACGGACAATTTCATTGGCACGCTGTTCTGCATCGAGTACTTGCTCGTCAGTCAACGGGCCGCTAAAGTCGATGGTGATAAAACTTTCTCCCATGTGGAACCCGACATTTTCATACCCGTAGGTCTGAGCGAGGATTCCGGTAAGGATATGCTCGCCCGAATGTCCTTGCATATTATCGCAGCGGTTTACCCAGTCCAATATTCCGTGAACTTTTGTTCCGGCAGCAAGTTCCCCGTCGGCAATATGCACGATGCGTTCACCTGCAAATTGCGTATCCGATATTCGGATAGCCCGTTCAGGCTGTCCTTCCGCAACAAGACTGCCCCTATCGCCGGGCTGTCCACCCCCTTCGGGATAAAATGCCGTATCCGACAGTTCTATCTCATACCCTCTCTCGGTTTTTGAACAAGCGGTTACCGTTGCATCGAATTCTTTGATATACGGCTTGCGGTAATAAAGTGCATTAAAGTTTTCCATAGATATTCCTTGTGTCGAGTAGGTCTATTATACTCCGATACGGCAATAAATCCAATCATCTTTTATCTGTCGAATATAAGGTAAACGCTTAAAACTATCTGATGCGGTTACCTTCCGTTTGCACAAAATTTTGCATAAAATTTGTGCTATTTTTTTTAAGAAGGATAAACGCATCAGGTAGAGTAGATAAAAAGCGCAGAAGCAATGGGGTTGTGAGACCATTTGAACCATCTTCAACTGTTGTACATCCGTGTACAACAGTTGAAGGCGAGTTTTGTGCGTGCACAAAACATCGCTGCTGTATGGAACCACTGCCATCCTTGGCAG
>CAUVKE010000070.1:0-6371 GCA_963552415.1 uncultured Treponema sp. | reverse complement strand
TCGTGTAATCAACGGCGGGGACGCGCAGGGCGGACGCAGGAGGGGGTATGTTACCGCCTCTACACCCGCAAGGATTTTGAAACCCGCGTGATGTACACCACGGAAGAAATCTACCGCACCGATCTTTCGGAGGTGGTAATGCGGATGGCGGAGCTGGGTATCTACGACTTTGCGAACTTCGATTTTATCTCCCCGCCCGGCAAGAAGGGCATTATCGGTGCGGTAGATACGCTCAATATGCTCGGCGCATTGGAGAGCGATAACAGCTTGAGTAAAATCGGGCAGATGATGTGCCTCTTTCCGCTCAGTCCGCGCCAGTCCCGTATGATTGTGGAGGCGGTACTCTATTACCCCGAATCGATTGAGGATGTATTGATTGCCGCGGGCTTTTTATCGGCACGCAGCCCCTTCCTCTTCCCCGACGGGCATGAACTTGAAGCGAGAAAAGCCCACGCAGCATTCCGCGATCCGCTCGGAGACTTTGTGTCCTTCCTTAAAGTCTACCGGCAATATATGCAGGCAGACAATCAAAAGAAGTTTTGTGACCGCTTTTACCTCGACGAGCGGGTTATGGCAGAAATTGCCAATATCAAAGAGCAGCTGGAGCTGATTGTCTCCGATATGGGCGTGCCGATCCTCTCCGGCGGAAAATCCGCGGATTATCTGACGGCGGTTGCCCGCGGTATGATCCAATTTGTGTGCGCTGCGCAGGGGCGGGATGTGTATCGCAGCCTTACCACCGAAAAGATTTCCATCCATCCGGGTTCCTGTATGTATAAGGAGCACCAAGCCTTTATCGTTGCGGGGGAGATTGTACGCACATCGCGGATGTATGCCATGTCGGTCTCGCCCCTTTCCAAAGACATCGTTGCGCTGGTTGCCCCTGCGCTCCTCGACAAAAAAGCGGCGCAGGAAGCGCGGGCAAAAGCCGGTAACGGTGACGGCAAGACTGATATGGCCGCAAGCGGAACCGGAAAAGGCGGCGGTAAAAACGCGCAGGGAGCCAGTGTGTCCGGTAAGCTCTCCGGCAGCAGCGGAAAGGCTGTAGGGCAGGGGAGCCGTATCGGCAGCACAGGTGCGGTCGGTGAAAAACAGTCGCAGACGGTCTCCATTTGTGGAACACCGTACATCGTACAAAAGATGAAAGGGAAAAAACAGCTCTTGCTGCCGTGGGAGCAGTTCAGCCGTACGGTGGAGCAGCTGCGGGCAGAAACCAGCGGTATCGCCTATGACGGACGGCTTGAGCAGCTGAAAAACCTGCGGGCAAAAATCACCTTCGGCAGCTACGAACTGCTTGCCGGAGAAAAACTCGGCTTGGTACTAAGCATTGCCGAAGCTTTTCCGCTCCAGCCCCTTGATTCGGAAACGCCGTTCCCGCGGACTAAAAACTTCACGCTGCCTGATGACACAGCCGCCCTACTGGAGCAGCTGCCGCTTATCTTCCGCACGGTAGCGGCAAAGCAGAAAAGCAAGCAGCTCGGCTTTATCACCCTATTCAACGATGGCAACGGTACATTCTGGCTGAAAACCTCACGCGGTTTCCACACCGCACTGCACGAAAACCTTGCCTCCCTGCAACAGCTCATAGACAGTGCAGGCGCAGGACTGGATGAAGCGCAAACCGCTGCGGTCAACAGCCTCTACAGCAAAATTGCAAAACTGATATAAGCGAAGGACAATCGCATCGGATTTCTGTTAAAATCTCCCCACAAAATCAGAAGGCTGATGCGATTGCTCGTCTTTTTTAAAAATAGTGCAAAATTTAAAAAAAATTTTGCACACAAAGAAGATGTGTAGACTGGTTTTTTATTACTGTTTCGTTTATACTGAAGGTATGGAAGTCATAGATATTTTAAAGCCGCTTTTGGAAAAAGGGTTACTAAAGGAAAGCATTGCATTGGCGGAAAGCGAAGGGATTGAATTAAACAAGGTAACTCATGAAGGACTCAACTTTGTAACAGCTTCTATTTTAGCGGATGTTCCATCCGTTGAAAAAACGGAACTGATTAGAAGAACCGGCGCGTTTTTCTCCGCTCAGGATTATTGCACCTTGCTAAATGAAAAAGTTTTTACCATTCATCCGGTAGCCCGTGATCGGTTCAAAGATCATGGCGCATCATTAACCGATGAAGATATGAAACAATACTACGCATGGTATAATATTTTTGATATTGCCTTCCCGTGGCTTCCGTTATCCGTATTTGAAGATTTGGTAGTTTATTTGCGGGAAGAAAAAAGACTTGTTTTAGATAAAGAAACACGCGAATTGGTAAAAGAAAATTTCTTAAACTCTAAACGATATTCCGAGCGGGAGTTAAACGCGCTGTTTGAATCGTCTATTTTTGATAACGAAATTTAATCTAAGCAATATCGCCGTCAAGTTGGTTCATATCCGCATTATCAGTTAACGGCGATATTTCGGTTTTTTAGAAACGATACTGCTTTATTTTTTACCAGCCTGCACAAGCGTTACAACCGCCGTTACGACAATATCTTCAGCTGAACAGCCGCGGGATAGATCCGATAAAGGCTTAGCAAAACCTTGCATAAAGGGGCCGTAAGCATCGGCTTTTGCAAAGCGCTGTACCAACTTATACCCGATATTTCCCGAATTAAGATCGGGGAATATCAACGTATTTACCTTATCTCGGATAGGGCTGCCGGGAGCTTTTCTGTCGGTAACCTCCGGTATCAGTGCGGCATCGAGCTGGAGTTCGCCGTCATAGCAGAAATTGACTTTCCGTTCATCCAGCAATTTAACGGCTTCACGTACTTTGATGAGGCTTTCATCTTTATCGCCGCCGGAACCTTTTGTCGAATACGAAAGAAGCGCAACGGCAGGTTTATCTCCTACAAAGGCACGGTAACTTTCTGCTGCGGCAGTTGCAATATCCGCTAACTGTTCGGCGGTAGGATTGGGAATAACCGCAGAATCGGAGAAAATCAAGACGCCGTTTGTGCCCCATTCGGTACTTTTGGTGTCCACAATAAAGCAGGAAGAAGCGGTTTTAACACCTTTCTTTACGCCGACAATGGTAAGCCCCGCACGCAAGACATTTGCGGTTGTGTTTTCCGCACCGGCGACCATCGCATCAGCTTTATCTTGTGCCAGCATCATTGCGCCGAACCGTAAAGGATCGTGCATATCTTTTTTTGCCTGCTCGGGTGTCATGCCCTTTGCTTTTCGTTTTTCGTATAATGCTGCAGCAAAATCTTCCGTCCATTCGGAATGCTCAGGATCGATAATCGTGAAACCGTCGGTTACAACTCCTACTTTTTTACAGGCTTCCTCGATCTCCGATTTTTTTCCGACTAAAAATAATTCCGCGGGAATTTGTTGATCGACAAGCGTACGGGCAGCGCGCAGCGTACGCTCTTCCGTCGCCTCAGGCAAAACCAAGCGATTGTGATATTCTTTCGCTTTATCCTTCATTATTTGAACAAACCGCATAATAAACCTCCGGATTACATAAGAAAAGTGAAACCTCTAAAGGCATCGGCTTTAGAAGCATTTGGCAGCTCCGAAAAAATAAAATTTTTAGATCTATCTGCCGTAATTTGGCATGAGTGTACTATTTTGCTCCCTTTTCTGCAAGGCACATGTTCAATTGACCAATGACAGCTTTTTTCGTACATTATAATAATGAATACAAAGTATGATATTATCGTTATCGGCGCAGGCGCAGCGGGTATGGCTGCGGCGCAATATGCGTGCCGAGCAAACTTAAAAGTATTGGTGCTGGAAGAAAAAGCGCCGGGCGGACAGGCGGTTTTAATCGATTCGCTTGAAAACTATCCCGGATATGCGGAACCGATTAACGGCTTTGAATTTGCTGAAAATATGCGTAAGCAGGCGGTAGGTTTCGGGGCGGAATTCGCTTCCGATAAGGCGGAAACAGTAACTAAAAACGGGGACAAAACCTTTACCGTGCAAACTGCGGATAAAACCTACACGGCGCTTGCCGTTATTCTTGCAACGGGAGCGGAGCACCGCAGCCTCGGCGTAAAGGGCGAAAAAGAGCTGCAGGGGAAAGGCGTTTCGTATTGCGCTACCTGCGACGGCCCCTTCTTTAGAAACAAACACATCGTTGTAGTTGGCGGAGGGGATGCAGCCTGCGATGAGGCGCTCTTTCTTGCCAATCTGACGGATACCGTTACGATGGTACATCGCCGCGACACCTTCCGTGCGCAAAAAGCACTCGTTACCCGGACATTAAACAATCCTCATATAACGGCGGTATTCGATACGACCGTTACGGAGATTAAAGGAACCGATAAGGTAACGGCAGTTGTACTGCGGAACGTAAAAACGCAGGAAGAGCGAGAACTTGGCTGCGACGCAGTCTTCTTTTTTGTCGGTATGAATCCCAAAACGGAATTGTTCCCTAACGCAACAAAGGATGCTGCCGGATATATCGTTACCGATGAAGATATGCGCACCTCTATCGAAGGACTCTACGCGGCGGGTGATGTGCGTGCTAAGTCTTTCCGGCAAGTAGTTACCGCAGTCGCCGACGGCGCTATTGCCGCCCATACGGCTGCAGCTTACATCGACAATCTTCGCAGCTAATCGCTTTGTACCGTAAACATCTTTTTGCCGCCGTCTTATTCGGCGCCGCGCTGCTGGTAGTATCGCAGTTCAATACTCAACTGAATGCTCAAACTCAAACCGCCGGTCTTAAACCACTGCCCGACTTTTACGACCCCGTACCCGCCGCGGAGCTTGCCGTTCGGATTACGGAGGCAATGACCGATGAGGAGCTATTGTCCCAAACGTTTATGTTCGGATGGGCGGGACAAGCGCCTACCGACCTTTTGATGAGCTGGATTACCGCGCGAAATCTCGGCAGCATCAAGATATTCGGCTGGAATACCGAGGACAGCGTTGAACTTGCAAAGGCGGTCAGCCTTTTACAAAAAAAAGCTAACAGCACCCGCTTCCGTATCCCGCTCTTTGTTGCAACCGATCAGGAAGGTGGCTGGATACGCCACGTAAAAGGACGCACGTCGGAAACGCCCGGAAACCTCGCTATCGGCGCTTCCGGCTATCCGATCGACGCTTACTACGAAGGTTTTTATATCGGCCGCGAGCTTTCGGCGCTTGGGATTAACCTTAATTTTGCCCCAACGGTAGACCTCTATACCAACCATGAATCTTCCATTATAGGGCCTCGCTCTTTCGGGCAATCGCCGGAAGCGGCGGGAATTTTAGCCCGCGCCTTTATGCAGGGGAGTAAAAAGGCAGGCGTACTCACAACCGCCAAGCATTTTCCCGGACATGGGGACACCGCGCTTGACAGCCACGGAAAACTGCCGAGCATCGCCATCTCCAAAGAGACATTCTATAACCGAGAACTTGTCCCCTTCCAATATCTCATCGATGCGGAGGTGCCGGCGATTATGACCGGACACCTCAACTTTCCCACCGTATCCGAACACGGAGAACCGGCCTCGTTTTCCCAATATCTGCTGAAAACCGTACTGCGCGGGCAGCTTGGGTTTAAAGGCTTGATTATCACCGATGATATGATGATGACCGCGGCAATCCGCTATGCCGGTACGGTTGCCAAAGCGGTACAGCTCGCGCTTGAAGCGGGAAACGATATTGTCGAATCTTCCACTACGCCGCGCCTCTATGATGCGTTTTGGACGGAAAATTTACAGCGGATGCAAACCAACGAAGCATTCAGGCTGCGGGTTAAGGACGCGGCGCGCAGAATTATCGAAACCAAGCTCCGCTACTTTAAAAGCGGCAATGCGGTACCGCTATATCCCGATGTATACGCTATTCCCGAAAAGCTGCCCGATGCCGAAGGACAGGCGTTTTTTCTTTCCCTTGCCGCACGGGCAGTTACCGTTGTCCGCGGTAAATACATTCCGTATACACTAAAGCCGGGAGAAAAGATATTGCTTGCCGGTTCATATTCCGCTTTTTTACAGGCAGGCTTAAAACGCTTCCCTACTGCCCGAACCAGCAATCTGGCAGACAACATTTTTTCAAAAACCGCCGCAAGCGATTCCGTCATCTTCTGGCTTTCAAATGATTATTCACTCAAAGTCTTGCAGCAGCTTTATAAAGCCTATCCCCAAAAACGGTATATCATTTTCTCCTGCCTTTCTCCGGTGTTCTTGTCGGGTATCCCCGAAATCCCAACCGCGCTTGCGCTTTACAGTTATGCGCCGGTTTCGTTTATCGCGGGATTTGGAGCATTGCTCGGCGATTTTAAACCGCAGGGACATCTCCCGCTCGATGGTATCAATTAACTAAACAAAAATATGTTTTTGAATTGTGGAAAGAGGGAACTGCGCTTCAATCAACAGGTTTTTCAAAAAGCAAAGATTTTTCGCATGAAAAATACGAATGAAAAATA
>CAUVKE010000069.1:0-6388 GCA_963552415.1 uncultured Treponema sp. | reverse complement strand
GCCATAGAGGAGCTCAGTCCTGCAAAAATCCCCATACCGATACCGCCCGGTATTTTATAGGGGCGTTTCATGTCGGGGTACTTCCGGCGGAGCCTAACCAAAGACCATGCGGTAATTGTCCATGACAGCACAAAGGCCGTTGCAGAAAAGCTTGTAATCGAATCAATCAGATTCGGGCCGAGAAAGGGGCCGAGACAGGACAAAAACAAACAGACGAGCTGACCATTTACGGCGATACCCTTTTTATTCTGTTTGGCAAAAGCTTTTGAAATCAATCGTCCGCGGGACATACCCATAAGCAAGTTTGCCGAAGCCGTAAAGAACCCGTTCCACGGTGTGAACAAACCTGCAATAGCGCCGATTACCAGTAGCCAGTATAAAAACTCCCCCGCCCCGCCGGGGAACAAACGGAGGAACATAGCCGCCGCCGCAGGATGAGACATTCGGGTAAATTCCTGCCACTTCCATCCGTAACCGAAACAAAACAATAAGATTGCATAGAAGACACAGGCTAAAATAACCGATAAGACAACGGTTACGCCGACATGTTTTACATCGCCGCCGGCGTCTTCCACTCCTTGTGGAATGGTTTCAAAACCCGCCAGAAAAAAAGCTGCGGATCCGACGATGGCAAACATACCGCCGAACAGGGAATGATGAGAAACCTCTTTTAGCCCATGCCCGTATATTTCCGGATTAGCGGTGTCGTAAATGGGATGCCAGTTACCGGCATTACCGCCTATCAACGCGGCAACGGCGCCTACCAAAGCGGTTCCTATCAGCACAAAGCACAGTATCTTCTGCACAAAAGCGGCGGCGGCCAAACCGCGCATATTCAGCGCATATATCAAAAGCGAACAAATCACGCCGATGATAATGGTATCCAAATAAATATCCGATCCCATAATACTGTAAAGGTGTCCGCCGGAATTAAGGGAAGGAATCAGATACCCCAAAACATCGGTAATCTGAATGGCTTCCCAAGGAATGATGGCCACAAAAGCGCCGAAAGCCGCCCAGCCGGAAATAATCGAAACCTTATCGTTAAACGCCTTATAAGCGAAGGCCATTCCACCGCCTGCGACCGGAAGCATAGGAACCAGTTCACAATAGCACAACGCAATGGGAAGCATCATCACCAACACCAATAAATAGCCGAGCCCCGCAGGAACGGGGCCTCCGCAGCTTATCATCCAACTGTTGATCGAAACCGCCCAGCCGACTCCGACGATTGCGCCGAACCCGATACAAAAAAAATCAACGGCGCTTACACCTTTTTTTTTTGATTGATTGATCATTATTTTACCTTATTGTTAAAAAATATTTTGCCTCCAGCCGGATACACCGTCCCATGCGGTATTTATGCTTAAACGCCTATCATCCGGACCGCATTTAGTATACCATACTCTCCCGGAAAATAAAAGGAAATAAAAAAGATATACCGACCCTATGCCCATCATAAAGGGGTATACAAATGAAAAAGTATTTTTTCGCGCAGTTCACCTAGCAAAACGTTTCCGGCGCCTTCGTCATGAACTTTACGCTACGCATTATGAGAAAGGCTTGAAGCCGCGCCCATTTTAATCGATGCTTTACATAACCGCCGCAAATTCATCCCGTTTTGGGAAAAGTCCGAATAGGCCGCCCGTATGGATAAAAAGAATATTTTTTGACTGAGCAAACTGCGGCGAATGTTTCGCTAATTCGCTGCATAGTCCGTAGAAAGCCTTTCCCGTATACACCGGATCGAGTATAACGCCTTCCGTTGCGGCAACGTGCCGGATAAAGGCAAGCTCATCGGGTTTATTTAAGGCATACCCTCTACCTGCGTAACCGTCGATAATACAAATATCTTCTGGATCTAAAGCGTTCGTTTCCTGCCGGTACGCATAAAATTCTTTTGAAATTGAAATAACTTCGTTTACAAAATAGTCTGAAGTGTCGGAAATAGTAAAGCCTATGATCTTTTTGCCGTACCGGTTGATTTTATTGCTTAAACACAAGCCGGCGTATGTTCCTCCCGAACCGACCGTGCAGACAATCGTATCAAAGCGCACGTTCATTACACGCTCCTGCGCGACGATTTCATCTAAGGCATCAAAATACCCGAAGGCGCCGATACCGTTTGAAGCACCCATCGGTATGATGTAACCTTTTTGCCCCTTTGCAGCCAATTCTTTTACCATACTTTCCATAACGGTACCGCGGTTTGCGGCATATTCATCAGGCGATATAAATCGTATTTCGGCTCCTAAAAGCCGGTCTAAAAGCAAATTACCGTCGGGTGTAGGATTATCCGTCTCGGAAGCCAAAAGGACGATACAGCGTAAACCAAGCTTTACTGCCGCTGCGGCGGTTGCCCTGCAATGATTTGATTGGATTCCCCCACAGGTAATAAGGGTGTCGCAGCCGGTTTCTTTGGCTTCCGCAATCGCATATTCAAGCTTTCTGATTTTATTACCGGAAAATTCCGAACCGCTTTGATCGTCGCGTTTAATAAAAACGTTTTTACCGTATCGGGCAGATGTCCCGCACAGTTTTTCAATCTTTGTCGGCAGGTTTGCCAATTCGATTTTTTTTATTTCTTTCATTGTATGGTGCATGAGCTTTTTCCTCTTACATCAGGGGGAACCTTTGAAAAACCGGCGGCGCCATCGACAGTACGGCGAACACAGTCAAGTCCGCCGTCAGTTTTCGATTCATCGCACGCACACTTAAACAAGAAGGAACGCACCAAAACAGCCGGTATTTTCCGCAACTTTCGTTATTCTTTTTCTTCCGTTTCCGGCGCCGTCTTTTTAAAACCTGCAATTAAAAGCGTAGCTGCAGTATAAACAACAACACCGATAACAAGCCATTTTAATATATTAAGCGGTAATGACTTTACGATCTTGGCAGCAATAAAAACGCCTATCACTCCGCAGATCGCGATAGCGATGGAGGCTTTCTTTGCATATGTGCTTTCTTTGATAAACTTTACCGAACCGACCGGCATTAAATACGCGCAGGATCCCATCATAATCGGGAAAGCAATTGAAGGATTCATACCCATAAGAGATACAAGAGCCATACACGGAGCATACAGACCGATACCGAAAGACATCAAACCGCCAAGCACAAAGTTAATAACAACCGCCACAATCAGCTTTATACCGCTTAAACCGATAGCATCACCGCCGATCGGCATCAGGTTAAGCTGTCCTGCAATAAGAAAGAGATCCGTAACAATTAATGCAAACCCCATTACGATCTGCACTTTTTTAGTATCGAATTTCGATACTAAAGCGGCGCCTACCCATGCTCCGATCGCAGCCGAAACGAGCATTGAAACCAGTGTAATCGGTTCAACTTTAATCGCGGTCATAAAAAGAACAGCTTCCGCTACGACAGGCCACGTACAGGACACATTCAAGGTGCCGGGAATAACGCGGTCTTTGACTTGCTTAAATCCGCGTAAAAGCGCCGTCGCAGGGGCAAAACTTCCGATACCCAACGTATCAAAAAAGTTAATACCAAACCCGATTGCTCCTGAAATAAGGAAGTTTGTCTCTTTTTCAAATTCATCTTTATGGGTAATTACATCACGAAGGAACATAATCGAAAATATGAGCGTAAGAAGCCCCAATACGCCCAACACAGCATATAACATACTATACCTCCAACTTACCGTTGTACTTTAAATAACATTCAGCGGTAAGAGTTGCCGCCTCAAATCGGGACGGCACACTCGTATTACCGCTATTCTTTTATAATCTAAATCCGTGTTTTACCGGATCGTCTTCGTCGATGACATACTGACAGAAACCTGTGATATAGGCGCTGCCGGTAATCTGCGGAATAACAGCATCATAGTCTCCAACCTTTGTTATACCGACGATTTCGCCGGTAAACAGAGTCGAAGCAATACTTTCATAGACGAATTTTTCACCTTGCTTTAACTTTCCTTTTGCATGGAGCGTAGCAAGTTTTGCCGACGTTCCTGTTCCGCACGGAGAGCGGTCAACCTGTCCTTGTCCGAAAACAACGACGTTGCGGAGATCGGCTTTAGGATTATCCGTTTCATCAAAGAATTCTACTAAGTCAACGGTCTTGATGTGCTCAAGCACCGGATGCTGGATTTTGATTTCTTTATTGATGATGTCGCGGATTTGAATACCGAGCACCTTCAGCTTATCCGCATTTTCCGGAAGCAGTTTAATGTTCAGCTGCTTTGCAGGAACGATCGCGAAGAAGCTGCCGCCGAAAGAAATATCAAAGGTAATTTTACCGTATCCGGGCAAGTCAATCTGCTGATCCGCTTTGTATAAGAAAGCAGGGACGTTTACGATGGAAACTTCCTGAACCTTCTCGTTCTTAACCTGTACTTTAGCGCGGATAAGGCCTGCAGGCGCTTCCATATTAACTTCGGTAACAGGCTCTTTCATAGGAACAATACCTGTTTCAACCGCCACCGTTGCAGCTCCGATGGAACCGTGGCCGCACATATTCAAATAGCCGCCGCCGTCCATAAAAATGATACCGAAATCAGCTTCGGGATTGCAAGCAGTCGTTACAATCGAGCCGAACATATCGTTATGTCCGCGCGGTTCGAGCATGATTGCGGTGCGGAGATAGTCGAGATGATCTTCAAGATACTTTTTCTTTTCGGGCATGGTCTTGCCCGGGATCTGAGGCACTCCGCCGACCACAACGCGTGTAGGCTCTCCCATCGTATGGGAATCCACTGCATGAATACTTCGTGAAAATTTCATAACCGTCTGAACTCCTTTTTATTTGGCATGAGAAACAGATTAACGTCCTTTACGTTTCCGTTTTCACAAGGAAAGATGTGAATGACGAATCGCACCATTACTGCCTCGTCATATCCGATATCGCACTATGAAATAAAGGATTATCCTTTATTCATTTTCAACTTTAAAAACGCCAAAGCTTTTTTGCAATCAAGCGGCGTAACGGTGTTTTCGCCGACGACCTCCGTTTCAATACCTTGCGCCGATTTATTCATATCAACAATGGTATCCATATAGCGGTTGGTAACGACAAACTTTGCCTGCGTTCCAACAAAGGTAATTCCGACCAAAGGGATTCCCCGTTTACCGATTTCTTCTATGGTATTGGCAAAATCGACATGTGAATTACCCCATCCGTCGCATGATAAGATAACCCCGTCGGCGCGCATCCCTTCCGCCCATTGAGCCGCCCGTTTGCCGACCAAATGCTTTTCTTTATTATCTTGCGGCGTACCGACCAGCATGACGCCAAGCACATCGATATCAGTGTCATTATCAAGCACATCCAAAAGCGGATCGCGGAAATGATGTAAACTCGTTTCTTTTGTAGACGGTCCTATTCCCATTTTTCTGCCTCCCTATACCATAGCGCGTAAAGCGCCGTCGCGATATTCATTCGGAGATAATAAGACCGGCATATTCGCCATATCGATAATCGAAAGGCCGTCTATTCCCGACGGTTCGGAGGTAAACAGCATATTATCGTACATAGCGCCTTGCCCTGCAATTTGTTTGATAATGACGACCTTTTTTGCGCCCGCCCGTACCCGATCAAAGTATTCATGTACTTCATCGGCATCGCGCAGATCCGCTTCTTTTAATACGGTTCTAATAGATTGAATTAACACATCCGCTGCCTGAAATGCAGCCATCGGTAAGGTACGGTCAAAGGGCAGGCCGCCTTTTAGAAGCACATCCATGTGAATGAGCAAATCGGTATCATTCGGCGTACCCGGTCTATTTTTAAAAAGTTGCTCCTGCAAAATTCCGTCCGATGAACCGAATTCATGCATTTGCTGTCCGGTTTCATCAGCGCCGGTCAACATCAAGTACACGCCGGTAAGCGTATGAGTAATGCCTTCGCCAAGACTACCGAGCGCTTTTACCGAGATCGGTATAATATCCATAATAGTGTTGATAGAACAATTCCATTCATTGGGCTTAATAAGCGTTACGGTAACTTTTTTGACAAGATCATTTTCATACGCTATTTCATCGTTAAGCACAAGCGTGTGCTTATTAATCTGTGTTTTTTTACCGAATTGTATATCGGTGATATGGAACGAACGGATAACCAATCGCCGCAAATCTTTGACCGCTTCCATCGGCAGCACTCCTTAATATGCTATTGACGAATGCAACTGTAAGAATAAAACATCCGGCAGCAAAACAGCTATTCCGCTGCCGGATATAACATTAATGCTTAGACCTTTGCACTGTACTCATAAGGAAGCGGCACGATCTGACCGACTGAAGAAATTTCAACCAATTGCTTCAATGTGTCTTTTACAATTGCCGTTTGCATTTCTTTATCATTGGGACGACCGGCATTTGCACCCATCGGAACGAGAGGAGCAACTGCTCTGGGGGAACCGGTC
>CAUVKE010000068.1:0-6400 GCA_963552415.1 uncultured Treponema sp. | reverse complement strand
AAAAACATAAAAACGGAATGGGCTTTTTTGATGCATATCTGCGAGGGGAAATACCACCAAGTAAAAAAAATGGTAAAAGCGCTCGGAAACGAGGTCTTATATCTCAAACGAATTGCCATGGGCGGCATTACGCTCGATCCGCAATTACCGGCAGGTTCTTGCCGTGAGCTTACCCCCGCCGAAATTGCAGTGCTGACTACTCCTCCGACGGAGCATACAGCTCAAAGTGAGTAACGGCATTTTCGCCTTTAGCAAAGGCCGGAATTGACACCATCACCGCATCTTCAAAAAGCGGAACGGTGATAGTACCGGTAACATCCTCTTGCCCGTTAAAGAAGCTGACTTTCACGCGATGGGTTTGCCCCCGCAGCATAATTTTATCGCGGTCGCCCTTAAACATCTCGATCGGCTTTTCTCCATTAAACGAAATGGTACAACCGTCAATCGCTTTATATGCGCCGTTCGGGTCGTTGTTGTTGTCGATCAGCACGGTATGAGAGCGGCCGAATAAAAACATAAGCGCCATAATAAGGAAGTAAAAAACAACCAAGCCTATTTTTACCAGCCGCTGACCATTTTTTGAACGTACTCGAATCATTATACCCTCCCGCTTTCGGCTCGTAGCGCAGCCCGCTGTTTTTCCGCATTCTTTTGATTACGCGCCGCGTGCATGACAAGCGATAACGCAATCGCTGCATAGCCGGAAAACTGTCTGAAGTATTCGCCGATCATCGCAGAATCAAAGAGGTGCTGTCCCGCCATCGGTGTAACGATGTACAAAAAGTGCAGCAAGATAATGCCGATAAAGACGTTTCTAATACTTGCCTTATTCACCGAAGCGCCTCCGACAAGGATTGCCGCGGCGGCAAAGAAACCGGTTTGATCATGCGCGTTATAGGTGCTCATGTTTCCCATATTCTGCAAGAAGATAATCTGTCCGATACAGGCAAGCACCGTCGAAATGACAATCGAAATAATCCGTGTCCGCTCAACCGCAATACCGGATGCGAGCGAAACCGCTTGATTTTGACCGATTGCCCGCATATCCTGTCCGAGCTTTGTCTTTCTAAACCACACGATAAAAAAACACAACGCAATGATAATCAGATACGAAAGAATCGGAATTTTAAACCCTGCAATCGTCAACGGAATGGCCGTATCGAGCATCTGCCGGACGGGCGCCAGCTCAAGCGTATTGCGCACCCCGTAGCCGCGGGAAAGCATAATCGCCTTATTGTGCATCGGAATAACCGACCCGAGGATGTACAGCACAAAGAACTGATAAATTCCGTTAAAGAAAAAACCGAGGATGTAGCTGGTAACCATTTCCCGCCCGCGGGCGCGGTTCAGTACCGAACCGGCAACAATCCCAAGCAGGATGGAAAGCGGCATCCCGATACCGGCTGCAAACACCAGCCCGTAGATACCGCCGATGCTCCAGTCCATCGCAAAAATCAGACCGATCTGCCCTGCCATCGCACCGAGTACCATCCCGAAGTTAATACCCATCCCTGCCATAATCGGCAGGATGAGCGCGAACACCAAAAATGAGTTTCTGCCGATCCGCGTTAAAATTTCGGCGATAATATGGTGCGCCGATAACCCCGATACGGGAATGGCAAGAAACGAAATAACCAAAAATATGATGGATACCAAATTATCCAGAATAAAATCTACCGCAGAAAAATGTTCCCACTTTTTTTTAAGCATATTAGACGATACCATAATCTACCTCGCCGCCTGCGTCTTCCGCGTCAGTGCATATAAGATCATGCCGTTTGACAGGACAATACGGATAACCTCCGACATATCGGTTTGCAGCACACTGTTAATAACGGAGGGAGTCATTGTTAAAATACCTTGAAACAAAAATGTTCCCAGCATCACATTTAAAATCGACGCCTTATTGACCGAAGCGCCGCCGATCAGAATAGCCGCTACGGCAGGGAAAGCCATAAAGAGCGGAGCCTGATACAGCTGAATAAAGCCGAAACTTTGCTGATACAGCAAAATCCCGACGCCGCCGATAACGGTAGACAGCACCGTACTGATAATTCGCGCGCGGTCGATATTTACACCGCTTGCCCGCGCAAATTCGGGATTTGAACCGACCGCAGTCAGTGCCGTTCCCGTCCGTGTCTTCATAAATACCTTCATAATAAAAAAGCAGATAAAGACAAAGAGAATAAGCCCGGTCGGAAACACGAAAGCGCCGATTTTAAACGCCCATAAATTGTTCAGTATTTTCAGCCAGTATCCTTCGAGCGTGATGGTTGTACGTAAACCTTTTCCCGCATAGCCCCACACCATTGTCGGATTGGTGTACGGCAACAGCAGCCACAAAATCGACATGAACATAACCGCAGCAAAGCCGACATACAAAGCGATCGTCATCTCTTCGCCTTTAATCAGATTCAAAAGTTTACCGTAAGCATAGCCGATCACCGCACAGATCAATATCGTAAAAGCCACGGCTGAAAAAAAGCCTGCCCATCCGGTTAGGTTCAGTTCCATTGCGAGCGTTGCACCGAGCAGCCCGCCGATAACGCCGAGCGATAACCCGAAGTTAAGACCGCAGCCGGCTTGTACCATCGGCACCATCGCAAGCACCAAGAGGGCATTCATCCCGAAGCGGTTTATCGTATCCGACAGGGAAGCACCGATACTGACATTGACAAAAGGGGCCGCGATAAACAGCGACAATAAAAACAAGAAAATGATAATGCGCGGCCATCCGAATGCCGCAAGTTGTTTTTTTAACTGTTCCATCTATTTTACTCCTGCCATATAAAGTGCAAACTCCGCCGGATCTTCGGACGGCTGCAGTATATGCGCAACCTTGCCCTGGAATACGACCGCAATACGATCGCACGCAGAGCGCAACTCTTCAAGTTCACTGGAAATCATCACAACGGTAACGCCTTTTTCTTTATTTAACGTGCGGATTGCTTCCAACACCAGCGCTTTAGCACCGACATCGATACCCCGCGTCGGCTCCGCAACAAAGAGTAAATCAGGCTCCAGACAAAATGCTTTTGCCAAACACAGCTTTTGCTGATTACCGCCGGAAAGCTCCCACGCCTTTTGTTGGGAACCGGTGCATTTAATTTGCAGCATCTTGATATACTCGTCGGCAAGCGCCTTCATCGCTTTTTCGTCGCGGACGGTGATTAACCCGCCCAGATATTTCTTTAAGTATTTATGCTTGGCCTGCATAGCGGTAAAGGCGATATTCCAGTCAAGACTTTCATCTAACAAAAGGCCGACGCCGCGCCGATCTTCGGAAACAAAAGCAATCCCTTCCGAAAGCACTTTTGAGGTTTTGCTGATGTCGAGCGGCTTGCCTTTAAAGATAACCTCACCGCCCGCACGGAACAGCCCCATAATACCGTTGGGAATACCGATTTTTCCCTGTCCCGCCAAACCGCCGATGCCGAATATCTCTCCCTTTTTAACGGAGAAACTTGCATCATCGACCAGCTCTCCCGGCATATCCACCCACAGGTGTTTTACCTCGAGGATGGTTTCGTCAAACTGACGCGCCGTTCTTTCGGCCGTCTGCCCTTCAACCTTTCTTCCCACCATCGCGGCCGCAATCGCCTGCATATCCGTTTTTGCGGTTTCCGTGACTTGGATTGAAACACCGTCGCGCAATACGACAACCCGGTCGCAAATTTCCATAACCTCGTGCAAGCGATGGGAAATAAAGATAACCGCAATGCCCTTCTCCGCCAACGCCTTGATGGATTTGAGCAGTACCTCCGCCTCCGATTCAGTGAGGACGGCAGTCGGCTCATCCAACACCAAAAGCCGCACATTATCGCGGTCTATTTCGCGGGCGATTTCGGTAAACTGCTTATGCCCAACCGGCATTTCGGAAATGAGCGTCTTTGCACTAATCGAAACCCCGAGTTGGTTAAGCCGCTGCTGCGCCCGCTCGCGCATCGCTTTGCGGTTTAACGTCGTAAGCCGCGGCCCAAAGAGGTCGGAGATAATGCTTTCCTGTTCGAGCTCGCGGTTCAGCATAATATTTTCACCGGAAGAAAAACCCGGAATCAGCGAAAATTCCTGATGCACCATTCCGACGCCCGCACCGAGAGCGTCGAACGGCGTTTTGAACACGACCTCTTTGCCCTGCAGCCGAATCGTTCCGCCGTATCCGCCCGTTTCGGCAATCACCGGCATACCGAACAGGATGCTCATCAACGTTGTCTTTCCGGCTCCGTTTTCTCCTACCAGCCCGATCACCTCTCCCGCATGGACATCAAAACTCACCCCCTGCAAAACGGGCGTTCCTGAAAATTCCTTCGTAATATGATCGATGGATAAGATAACTTCATCATTATTCATAAACTTCTATCATCCTTATAAACAATAGAGATATCCGATCTCAATGTTTCCTCTTTGCTATCGATAAAAAAAACGGGTACACGTATTCAAGGTAACCTGTTCCGCAACGTCCGTTTCGGAACAGATTTACTTCAAAATTTTCCATGTACCCGTTCTGCTGAGGAGGCTTTTTTTTAAATAGTTTCCATTCTCTACTATTTATTAAATTTCATATTTAAGTATTTACGCGGTACCTCTTGCTCGGTTGTCGACAAAAAGCCTTTTCCGAGAATATAGGTATCCATAAATACGAGCGCCTGGTTTTTCGCACGCACACCGGTATTGGCATCCGTGTAGTACGCGCTCTTCCACCGTGCGTTGGGCGTAAAGACACCCAGCGCTTTCGATAGTTCGGTAAGGCTGCCTTTCTCCGCTTCACCGTCGATAATGCGGCGGGCATATTCACCCAAACCTGCGCTGACCGTAAAGCCGTAGGAGTATGCCCACGTACCGAACCGGCCTGCTCCGCCCTTGTCGATAACGGACTGTTCTACCTTCGTCAAAATAGCTCCGAAGTCTCCGGCTTGTTCGGTAAGATCGATACCGAGCGCTCCCGGATAGCCCATTAACGGGGACGGAAGGTCTGCTTCAACAAAGATACCGCCGTACTGTAAAAGCTGCTTTAAGAGCGGCTCCGTATGCGCATCGTTCGTACAAAAGAACGCGGTTTCTTTGCCGTATTTTTCAATCCACTGCGGAACTTTTTCAAGGATGAATTGCTGAGCGCCCGCAACGCCGACATCACTGGTCGGGTCGGGAGCGGTTTCAAACACAAACTTCACCCCGGTATCGTTACATGCCGCTTCCATAATTTGGCGGCGGAGCCCGAGCGTTTCATACGACATGTGCCGCGGAAAGGAAATATGCACAAACGTCTTTGCACCAAGCTCTTTCGCTGCCCAAATAATCGTATATCCGCGTGACACGAAATCATTGTTTATCGCCATATCAGCCGCAGCTTGAATAACCAGCGGGTCTTCGTGCGGTTCACCTGCAAACAGCAATATGTCGGGACGTTTTTCCCGAACGCGTTTAAACGCCTCTGCTGTTCCGGGAATTCCTTGATTGACAATAATAGCCTTCATCATCGGATCGTCCGCGAGAGCGGCAATCTGCGTAATAGTCGTTTCCTGTTGCGACATAAAGTCATCAGGATAGGTGATATGCTGAATCATACCGCCGGTTTTCGCGGAACCGTACATCTCTATCAGTTTTTCGGCACCGCGAAGATCATCTTCGGATTGAGAGACGGTTCCCGTTACGATACCGATATGATACGAGGCATTTTTTCCGTTACCCCCCGACTCGACTTTCTCCGGCTTTGTTTCTGCTTTTTTGCTGCACCCAAGGACGAACAGGCTCAAGAGTGCGGCAGACAATAAAACAAATGCGGCATACATTCTTTTTTTCATAGTCATCTCCTTTTGATGGCATATGTACATCATATTGCGAAGTTCATACGCTTGATAACTTCTTGCAGTTGTATGTTCAAAAGTTACCTTTCTTTGATACTAAGACCTCTCATAAAAAATGTCAAGCCTATTTTTGCATAAATATGCAATAAAAAAGAAAAAATGCTTAAAAATAGTATTTTTATGCAAAAATGGAAGTCGTTCAGGTTGTTTTCGCTGGAAGCGGATGACAAGAAAAATGCATCAAAAGCTCAGAGCTTCAAGGTAATTAAAAATTGTGAATTTTATTATTTTTATCTGCTTGTTTGATCCTATGGGAAATAACAGAGCTGTTTATACGTTTGAGAATATTTGCATTGACGATAAAACTATCCTCTTACAGGATGGAATAAAAAAGATTATACTGAATGCAAATGTATTTAAAGCAACAGATAGGGAGGCCGGATAAAGATGATACAGACAGTAAAACGCAACGAACAGCTGCGGAAAGAATATCACGTACTACCGGCCGCTCTGATGGAGGCTATGGATGAGAAGGAGATTAGTATGACAATAGCTGAACGTATTAACGTATTACGCAATAAAATGGCGGAATGCGG